>JAKEHC010000208.1 GCA_022615255.1 Candidatus Dadabacteria bacterium
AGATCTTTATGTCTCTAAAATCTAAATCTTCGAGAATGCGAACGTGTTTAAATGCGCTTTCAGCAAGTGCTTCCGCGGTAGGGCTCCCATATTGCGAAAGTATTTCTTTTTCAAGAGAGCCGGAATTTACACCGATTCTTATTGGAATATGCCTTTCTTTAGCCGCGTTGACGACGGCTTTAATTCTAGCTTTAGACCCTATGTTTCCAGGATTTATCCTCATGCCGTCCACGCCCTGCTCTATCGCTTCGAGAGCCAGGCGGTAGTCAAAATGAATATCAGAAACTATAGGAATATTCACCTGCCTCTTAATCTCACCAAGGGATTTTGCGGCATCCATATCAGGAACTGCGAGCCTTACTATGTCACAACCAGCCATTTCCAGTTCTTTTATCTGTTTTACAGTGCCGGATATATCTTGAGTATCAGTCTTCGTCATAGACTGAACGCTTATAGGGGCGCCGCCGCCGATTTTTACCCTGCCTAATGCTATTTGCCTCGTTTCTCTTTTCATTCTCAGCTTATAAGATTAGGGTAATTACCTATGAGTGTCAAGTTATATAGCTCAAGGGAGTGATACGAAACCGTAGCTTATAGCCCATCATGTTCAAAATTTAGATAAGTAGGATTTAACCCTCGAGAATCTTATTTTGCGTTAATTGCCAACTTAAGGTTATATATAATTTGTTGTGTTATAATTAAAATAGTAGACTGTTATTTAGGAGGGGAAAAATGGCAATGAAGAAGATACCCATTAAAAAAGAAGAAGTTAAAAATGAAGGTGTTGCACTCACCACATTTCAAAAAGCCGAAGAGCATGATGAGGCAGTAGAGATAACCGAAGAAAGGGTGCTAGAGGCGCTTAAAGAGGTTCGCGATCCTGAGATACCTATTGATATTGTGAACCTAGGGTTGATTTACGATATAGGGGTTTCCGGGAAGAACGTGCATCTCAAGATGACCCTTACTACCCCTGGCTGTGGAATGGGTAAGACCATAGCTAAACAGGCAGAAGGCGCAGTTAAATCCGTAGGAGCAAAGAACGTCTTGGTCGAGATTGTTTGGGACCCACCATGGAATCCAGACATGATGAGTGATGAGGCTAAAGAGAGACTAGGCATAGCATAGGAACAAAAGAAGGAGACCAGTTTGCAGTTAAATCCTGAGGGAATCCGTAATATCCTTAAAAAGGTAAAGTATCCAGGTTTCTCAAGAGATATAGTGTCTTTTGGAATTGTAAAGGATATAGATGTAGAAGGCTCCAAGGTTATCGTCTCACTTCTACTTCCAAAGCCTGATAATAAACTTGAGTCTGAACTTGAAGGGTCCGTTAGAAAGACCCTTTTAGAATCCCCTGGAGTTTCTGAAGTAGATGTTCAAATAGGAGCAAGGGAACCAAAAAGGATGCCCGGTGAGGGAAGAGCCGAGGAGAAATCTCCTGCCGCCGGAATTAAATACTTTATAGCCGTTGCAAGCGGAAAAGGGGGTGTTGGAAAATCAACAGTAGCTGTAAATCTTGCTCTCGCTATTTCTAAGATAAGAAAAAACGTGGGCCTTGTTGACGCTGATGTTTGGGGTCCAAGCATTCCTATAATGATGGGCTTGAACGAAAGACCTATAGCAACCCCCGAAAGAAAGATTATTCCACTTGAGAAATACGGCTTGAAACTCATGTCTATAGGCTTCCTTATTAGCGATGATGATACAGTGATCTGGAGAGGCCCTATGGTTCACGGCGCTGTTAAGCAGTTTATGGAGGATGTGGAGTGGAAAGGAACTGATTACCTAATTGTTGACCTCCCACCAGGTACAGGCGATGCTCAGCTCTCTCTCGTTCAAACAGTACCGCTTACTGGCGGTGTAATAGTTACTACCCCCCAAGATGTAGCGCTAATTGATGTCAGACGCGGAGTGCAGATGTTTAGAAAGTTGAACGTGCCCGTTCTCGGTGTAGTAGAAAATATGAGTTATTTAATCTGTCCACATTGCAAAGACGAGGTGGATATATTCAGCAAGGGTGGCGGAAGAAGGATGTCTGAAAAGTTCGACGTGCCCTTTTTGGGGGAAATTCCTATCGATCCCGAGATCAGAAAAGGGGGTGACGAGGGTTTTCCTATAGTCCTATCGAGCCCAGAGAGCACTGCGGCTAAGGCTTTTATGGAAATAGCAGATAAGGTTTTAAAAGGAGTAGAATCCCCCTAATTTAAGGTCTATCAATTATTTTTTCCCTAATTAATTCCCGTCATGCCTGATTTCGGTATTTATTCTTAAACCATAAAATCCGCCTTGACTCGTCCAAGACCATGATTATTTTGTAAGTTGAGATAAAAATTGAGTCAAGGAGGTAGTTAAAAATGAGAAGAGAATTAAGAGTATGGGACCCCTGGAAAGACTTTGGCACACTCCAGGAGAGAATAAACAGGATGTTTGGGGATACGATGAGGACATTTTACCCAACTGACGGTGAAGAGCTAGTTAAGGGAACCTGGGCACCTGCTGTAGACATTCATGAAACTGACGACAGCTTTGTTGTCAGTGCAGATCTTCCTGGATTAAACAAAGAAGATATCCAGATTGACTTAAAGGATAATACACTTACACTAATGGGAGAAAAGAAATTCCAAGATAAGGTGTCAAAGGATAACTACTTAAGGGTGGAGCGGTCATATGGGTCATTTTTCAGAAGCTTTACGCTTCCCCAAAATGTAGATCCTGAAAAGATTAAGGCAAAGTACAAAGAGGGTGTTCTCGAGGTAACTATTCCAAAGAAGGAAGAGGCAAAGCCGAAACAAATAAAAGTAGACGTTAGCTAAACGATTTTACTAGATGGTAGGGGCGACTGGCCGTTCGCCCTTACCTCTGCTTATCCACCGCAGAAGCAACTTTTTTAAGATATGGCCCCAAAAAAGGATTATTATGAAGTTCTTGGCGTGTCAAAAAGCGCCTCCAAAGAAGGTATAAAAAAGGCTTATCGTAAGCTAGCGCGGCGTTACCACCCTGATTTAAATCCCGGAAATAAAGAATCTGAGGAAAAGTTTAAAGAGATCCAGGAGGCTTACTCCGTCCTATCAAATGATGAGAAGAGAAAGGCTTATGACATGTATGGAAGTGCCGAGTTTCAGCCTAGTACCAGAACTACGTGGCAATGGTCAGAGGGTGCACCAGAAGGGGTTGAATTTGGTCTCGGGGATTATTCAGGCATCGAAGACATGCTAGGCGATATATTTGGTGCTAAAGGGCAAGGGCGTAGAAAGCGAAGAGGCAGAGACCTAGAGTATCAAATAGAAATCGATTTTGAATCGGCTATAAAAGGTGAATCAAGAAATATCTCTATTTCTAGAGAATCCAATTGCCCAGTCTGTGATGGCTCTGGCATCCGCCCCGGAGCAAGTACCAAAACCTGCTCTAGATGTAAGGGCAGTGGCAAAATAACCTCAGGCCCATTTAATATTTCAAGGGCATGCAGTGTGTGTGGAGGTAGAGGAAAGGTTTCAACTGATCCATGCCAGTCATGCAGCGGAAGCGGAAGGAGGATTTTAACAGAAACAATCTCTGTCAAAATCCCTCCAGGGGTTGATAATGGCTCTAGAATAAGGGTGCAGGGAAAGGGTGAAGAAGGAATAGGCAATGGAACAGCTGGTGACCTTTATATTATAGTAAGGGTGAGTCCACACCCTGTCTTTCAACGCGAGCAGAGTGATATTTATTTAGAACTCCCGGTCACGTTCTATGAAGCCGCTCTTGGGGCTAGGATAAGCGTCCCTACGGTTGACGGAACCGTAATAGTGACTATTCCACCCGGAACGCAGAACGACACAAAACTCAGGCTTCGTGGAAAGGGAGTGCCTCATTTTAGGAACAAAGAGCGGGGGGATCAGTATGTTGTCGTAAAGATTCTACTTCCCGAACAAATAAGCGAAGAATCAAGAAGAAGGTTTGAGGAGTTTTCTAAGACTTTACCTTATAATCCTAGAATACATCTAGAGAAGTATATGAAATGAAACGCTATGCCTTTAGTAGTTTGTTAGAGATTCTTGAGGTAAGCCCAAGTTTCATAAAAAGACTTGAAAAAGCAGAAATTATCATTCCAGTGGTGGAAGGCAACAAAACGTTTTATACTGAACACCATATGAGAAAGCTTCTTTTGGCTAAGGAGCTTAAAGAAATGGGAATTAATCTTGCCGGGATTGAGGTGATCCTCGATGTAAGTGAACGTATGCTAACCATGAGAAAAGAGGCGGGTGAAACATTATACAGGCTTCTCAAGTTAATTCATGAAAATACGATAAAAGAAAACAAGAGGAGACGGTAAACCCATGAGCGACGAAACAAAAAAAAATCCTAATCAAAGCGAGCTCTTTAAGATGGACTTTTCTACCTTTTTACTTTCTTTAAACGCCTCAGCATTAATCCACTTGGGCGAAATACCAGACCCGGCATCTAAAGAGAGGGCTGTAAATATCTCTGCGGCAAAACACACAATAGAGATATTGGAAATAATACAGGAAAAAACAAAAGGAAATCTTGAAGGCGAAGAGGAAAAACTACTGGATGACGTGCTTTTCAACCTAAGGATGAAATACGTTAAATGCACTGAGCTTGGAAAGAAGTAACTTGCCTAATTATCATATAAATTAAGCCAATAATACTGACGTCCATTTTGTATAATGCCTATTTCATCAATAATTAAGCATTTTGAAAAACTAAGCATTTTAGTGATAGGGGATATTATGCTTGATCGCTACATATGGGGTAAGGTTAAGAGAATATCCCCTGAAGCCCCTGTTCCAGTGCTGAGAATCTCAGGTGAGAACCTATTGCCAGGCGGCGCGGCAAACGTTGCCCTAAACCTGAAAAGCCTGGGCGCCAATGTGGAGCTTTATGGGGTAGTAGGCAGAGACAAGGAAGGCGAAAAATTAATAGACCTTCTAAAGCAAATTGAAATAAAATCGAAAGGAATAATCTTTGACTCGAAAAGACCGACGACGACAAAAACAAGACTAATTGCTGAAAATCAGCAGATTGCAAGGGTAGACAGAGAAGAAACACACCCTATCTCTAATGAATTTGAAGATAAACTGTTAAACCTAATAGCCAAATCAATAAAATCAAGAGCGCCAAATGGAATAATAATCTCAGACTATGCAAAGGGGGCAATCAACAAAGGTTTATCATCCAAGATTATTAAGCTTGCAAAGCGAAATGGCATTTTTGTCGCCGTGGACCCCAAAGGTAGAGACTTTACTAAATACAGGGGTGCAAGCGTGATTACACCAAACGAGAGAGAGGCGGAAGAGATATGCGGCTTCTCTTTTAGGGATGATAAAGCACTTAAAAAAGCATTTGAGACCCTGATTAAGCAAACGGGTGCCGACGGCGCACTGATCACACGGGGAAAGCAGGGAATCAGCTTCTATGTCAAAAGAGGTAATGTAAGAACCATTTCATCGGATGCTAGAGAGGTTTTTGACGTTACCGGTGCCGGCGATACGGTTATAAGTGCCTTTACCCTTGCCTTTCTCTCATCAAATTCTTGGGAAGATTCGGTAAAGATAGCAAACCAGGCTGCGGGGATAGTAGTGAACCGCATCGGCACGGCGACTGTTACTAGAGGAGACCTTCTAAATCATTTTGAAAATGATACATACTCCCTCAACAATAAGATACTAACAAAGGAACTCCTTTCTGTAATAATCTCACGTCTAAAGGCGAAAGGTAAAAAAATAGTCTTTACCAACGGCTGCTTTGACCTTTTTCACATAGGGCACCTAAAGCTCCTAAGGGAGGCGAAGAGGCTTGGAGATGTGCTTGTAGTAGGTATCAATACAGACGATTCCGTAAAGAAGCTGAAGGGAGAAGGAAGGCCGCTCATATCCGAAAGCGATAGGGCGAACTTAATTGCCGCATTAGACTTCGTTGATTATATAGCTCTATTCCGAGAAGACAACCCGTCTCGGTTAATAAAGGCTATAAAGCCTGATGCACTGGTAAAAGGCAGCAATTACAAATTAGATACAGTAATCGGAAGGGAGTTTGTAGAAAGCTATGGTGGTAAGGTTTACACAATCCCCATAGTTGAAGGGATATCAACCACATATTTGGTAAACAAGATAAGAAATGATATTTGATCTTTTTAATCCAGCCTGGACAACTTTAAAAATGCTGTGAACCTGGTTTCTATCTCTTTATATTGCAGGTGAGCTATTCTTTTAACACCAAAATCTTCAACTGTAAAAGAGGCAATCACACAACCGTAGGTAACAGCCTTTTTTAGACCGGCTGAGCCATTGGAGTCACCATTTGCCAGGGAACCCATAAAACCGCCTGCAAATGTATCCCCCGCCCCCGTCGGATCAACTACTGCTTCAAGAGGATAGCTCGGCGCCCAGAAAATGCCTTCCTTTGAGAACATTAGAGCACCGTATTCACCTCTTTTCACGATAAGAGCCTCCGGTCCCATTTCAAGTATGTTTCTCGAAGCTTTTATAATCATCGGCTCTTGCGCCAATTCCCTTGCCTCTGCGTCATTTATTATAAGTAAATCTACATTTTTTATTACTTCCATTAATTCTTTTGGCTTTTTCTCTATCCAGTAGTTCATCGTATCGCAGGCTACGAGCTTAGGTTTTTTTACCTGGTTTAGAACATTTAATTGAAGCTCAGGATCAATATTGGCAAGGAAGACATATTCCGCATTACTGTACTCCTCAGGTATTACAGGATCAAAGCTCTCAAACACATTAAGATAAGTCCCTAATGTTTGTGGGCCCCCGAGGTCATACCCATATCTACCATGCCATCTGAATGTCTTTCCCGAAGCCTTTTGAATGCCTTTTAACTCCATTCCTTTAGATTTAAAAAGCCCTATATTCTCTTCTGGAAAGTCATCGCCTACAACAGCTACGATTTTAACATCCGTAAATTGACTCGCTGCGAGTGAAAAATAGGAAGCAGAACCGCCTAAAACCTCCCTGACCTCACCGAAAGGGGTTTCAATAGTGTCTAGAGCAATTGACCCCACAACCAAAACACTCATCTGATATACCTCTCGATTAATATGTTTAGCCTTCTTTTTGCCTCATCTGATATCGCATCTTTAGATGTAATAAATGCATTCTCTAGCGCATTGGAGCAGATACAACTTCTTTTATCAGAAATAGTAGTAATAACCTCCTTTATGATACGCTTAGCAAGCTCAACGTTTTTTGTAAGGGTCATAATCACATCATCCACATTAACATCATCGTGTACCTCATGCCAGCAATCATAATCTGTTGAGAGTGCCAAGGTGGCGTAGCAGATCTCCCCTTCGCGTGCCAGTTTTGCCTCAGGCATGTTAGTCATCCCTATTATATCAACCCCCCACTGTCTATATATATTGCTCTCTCCTCTCGATGAAAACTGAGGTCCCTCAATGCATATGTATACACCCCCATCATGTGCAACGGCTCCTGACTTTTTAGAGGCTTTATAAAGGGCTTGTGATAAAACAGGGCAAACCGGGTCCGCCATTGAAACATGAGCTACAATACCATCACCAAAAAAGGTTGAAATTCTTCTCTTCGTATGATCAAAAAACTGAGATGGAATAACTACATGACCCGGTGCGATCTCTTCTTTCATGCTTCCTACGGCGCTTACCGAAATTATCCATTCGACCCCAAGTTTTTTCATTCCATATATATTCGCACGGAAATTGATCTCTGAGGGCATGATTCGATGACCGCGACCATGCCTTGGAAGAAAAACCATTTTCGCATCGCCTAATACTCCTACTACAAAATTGTCAGACGGATCCCCCCAAGGGGTTTCTACTTTTACAGAGCGGACATCCCTTAGCCCTTTAAGCTCATATAGCCCGCTTCCACCTATTACTCCTACCGTTTTCATTTATCGCTTTTTATCTCCCCCGCTTAAACTAACATTCAAACAAAATCAGGTCAAGGTTTTAATGTAGGGGCAATCCCATAATTTAATCGGGGACCCATTCGAACCTATTTGAGAAGCAGGTTTAAAGAGAACTTAAGATTGTCATACTTCTTAATTGCAAAATTATCCCAGAATACACAGGTGCCGAGGAGTAAAAATCTGCCTCGACCTACCTGGGCTTCGGCTCCTATAACCCTATCCTTTTTTGAATTTGAAGGATTCTCCAAGAGTACAATCGGCTTTACAGAGTGGGCTCTTATAACTATAGAGGCTGGACAGGGAAAAAGTATCTTCTTGACAGGATCGTTATAGGATAAAACCCTTGATGTTACAATTAGGAGGTCGTCTCTATTATCATTGCTTGATTTATCCCTCACCTTATCTCCATTTAAAATTAAGCCAAAATGCGAAGAAAGAGAATTGACATTATCCGCTATTTTGTCTTCGTTGTTATAGTACCCGCATGTTATGACCTTTCCCCCTTCTTCAAGGTATTTTTTTACCAGTGCAGTCTCATCTTTATTAAAGGGCTTTTCAGGATAGTTTAAAACAACGATATCGTAGTCAGTAATATCCTTGAATGAGTAAACTTCTTTAACTAACGCCCCAGCTTTTTTAATGTTAAATTTTAGGATTGAAAAATAGTAGTGATCCTCGATTGTAAATTCTAGGTGAGATATATCCCAGGCAATTTTTGCCCTTCTTGGCATAGTTTAGATGCTCTTATGTATTAGATAGTCTTATAGTTGAAACCTAAAGGACACCGCTACAACATTAATACTGCACAATCGTGGTAACGCAATAGACCCTCTAATTAGATGGTATCTTTAGCTTCTGTCCCATTCCTCTTTTCTTCGCAAGCTCGTAAATATGAGCCGCAATAGCTATATCTTCAATAGCAATTCCAAGGGATTTAAACAGGGTTATATCCACGTCCCTCGTCCTTCCTTTGACCTTACCTACTAATACCTCTCCAAGCTCATGGACTTGCTCCCACTGAAGCCTACCCTTCTCAATAGAAGGAAGGAATTCCCCAGCTTCGATCTTTGACTGTTCTACCGACTCGACCACTATAATGTCGCTTTTTCTAACTGCAGTTTCATCTATCTCACGTTTAAACAAAAAATTTCCTCCTATTGCGTTGATATGAACTCGCTTTTCTATTAGCTCCCCTTTAAAAACCGGCTCAGAAGAGGTAGTAGATGTAATTACGATATCGGCGCCCTTTATAACATCCTCCGGATTTTCAACCGGAATCGTTTCTATTTCAAGGAGCCTCTCCATCTCACTGCAAAATGCCCTTCTCTTATCAGCGTTACGACTGTAGGCATTAATCGTCTTAATACCCCTTACAGCGGCAACGCCCATAAGCTGTCCTCTTGCCTGAGATCCTGTACCAAATATTCCTACCTGTGATGAATCATCTCTAGCCATGTACTTTGTTGCAACCCCAGTTGTGGCCCCAGTACGAATCATCCCCAGGAAATTTCCATCCATAATGGAAAGCAACTCTCCGGTCTCTATACTGTGAAGAAAAACTCGAAACTTTACTCCTCCTTTATAAGATGTATATGCCTTATAACCCATCACCTTCATATGGGGTACAGCACCAGCCAAATAATGAAGCATGCTCTTTTCAGTTCGTATTCTATGCCTCGGATGATTAATAATATTTCCGAGTCCCTCTTGCTTAAATGTCTCCTCAAGCACCTTAATGGCGTCATTCATAGATAAAAGCTGTTTTACGTCTTCTTCCCCAAGAAATAAGACCATTTGTTAGACCTTGAATTTTAGGGATTGTGGAGACATTCTAACATTTTATCTTGAGTTAGTTACTAATTTCTATTCGATCAAAACATAAATGAAAGCGGTGATGCTCATCAAAAACCGTTTATCTTGATGATGGATTATATTAATAGTATCATCTCCACCTAAACCTAAAATTGAAATACTTTTAACTTTCATATTTACTCGTGCAAATTATATATCAACATGTTTAAAAAAGGAGCATTCATTTTCAATGTTATGTTTTCTATTCTTTTATCGCAAGTAACCATAACATCGCCTCAAGAACTGACTTTCAAGAATCATGGTAAGGTGATTAAAGAGTTGTCTCTTGAGAAGCTTAAAAAGGTCATTCAATCCACAACCATAACAGTCTTTGAACCTACTGAATCAGAAAACATAAGATACAATGGCTTCCCAGTCAACAATCTTTTAACCGGAATATATGGAGATAAATGGAAAGAGACCGAGGAGATATTGTTCACTTGCAGAGATGGCTATCAGAAGTCTATCCCCTCTATAGAATTCAAAGAATATCCGAGTTACCTCGTATATACAAACCCAGATAAAGTGGAATTTACGCTTATTAACAGGCTACAAAATAATCAACTCGTTGACCTTGGACCCTTTTATCTAGTGTGGGATAACATCTCACACCCAGAGCTCCAAGATGAAGGCGCTTCAAATTGGCCATATCAGGTTACAACCATTGATCTCATAAATTTTCGAGACCGTTTTCCGAATATGGCTCCGCCAAAAAACAGTCCAATGAATGTAAAGAACGGCTTTCTTGCATTTCGACAATACTGTATGGCTTGCCACACAATTAATGGAGAAGGCGGAGAGAAATCGGTTGAACTAAACTACCCTGTCAGCGTTACTGAATACTTTAAGGAATCATGGTTAATAAAATGGATATATAACCCAAGGAGTGTCAGATTCAATACCACTATGCCTGCATTAAATCCAAAACTAAAAGATCGAGAGACGGTAATAAAAGATATTATTGCCTACTTAAAGGCAATGAAAGATAATAAACGAAAACCATGATGTAGAGACGACCCGATGGGTCGTCTCTACAAAAATAGGATTAAGGAGTTTATAAACTAAAATTTAAACTATAAAACCTTAGTAACAATCAATATAGTTCTCTCATGCCTGCTGTAGGGTAAGGAAACCTTTTTGAAATCTTTGAGCTTAAAATTCCGAGACTTGTGCTCTATCTCTTCCCATTCTTCTATTCCTTTTTTTCCTCTCATGAGTATAATCTCGCCTCTTTCCCTAAGATAAGGAGCGCCTAAATCCAATATCTCGTCAATCTCGCCAATTGCCCTAGATACAACTAAGTCAAAATAGGCTCTAGGAATTTCATTACCAGCGTCCTCTGCTCTGCCCAAGATTGCTTTGATTTCTTTAAGCCCGAGCCTTCTAATTACATCCCTCATAAAGAAAACCTTCTTTTGAATTGAATCAATTAAAATCAGTTCTAAAGACGGTTTAATAATTTTGAGTGGTATTCCTGGAAAGCCTCCGCCTGACCCGATATCGAGCACTCTCGAATATTCCGAGACGAATTGAACTGTTGTAATAGAATCGAGAAAATGATTAATCACAATCTTCCTTTCATCATCTATCCCGGTAATATTTATCCTTTTATTCCAAGATTTAATCTTCTTCAGGTACTCAAGAAAAAGGGCAACCTGACCTGATGTCAGCATTGCACCTAACTCCTTTGCCCCGTTTACTAAAAGCTCATCTAGCTTCACCTGAGGCTCCTGATCGAGATCGGATGGCTTATGGTTATCTCTGGTTTACCCCTATACATCTTTACCGTGCCTATCACCTCGACCAGCTCACCCAAGTAAGATTTCTCAGGAATTATCCCTAAAAACCTGAAATTCTCCAGATTACTTGGGAATATGACTAGGTCTAAGTCACCTTCCATATTGAGAACAAGCGCCTTATTAGATTTACGAAAATCAGTTAATTTACCTCTTACAACAACACGCTCTCCTACGTAATTTGAAGCCTGAGACGGCTTTATGAGAAATCTTCTATTCTCCGACAGAGGATTGAGTTCCTTGAGATTACCCCATATCCCCTTTCTCGCCAGCTTCGCCTGTCTTTCCGCTTCGAGAATCCTGCCCGCATACTTCTCATTCGGTTTGATAATAAATGCCCTTGCGAGCCCGTTTCTCACAAGCTCCTCATTTACAGAAATCCCATTTGCGAATATATAGGCGAGCACCCTGCCGTATTGATCATATCTTTCTTTATCGAATTCAAGCCTGACCTTTTTTCCAACAACAAGGCTTTTATTTAAGTTTTTTGCTTCCTCGGATAGAGGCTCCCCCGGTGAGTTCTCAGTTAGAATCTCAGGGGTGTTTATTCCTATATACCTGATATCTGCATCTATTCCTCCGATTATTATTGTATCACCGTCAATCACCTCTCTCACAGTATATTCATTACTATTGCCAATTAAATCAGTCTGAAAATAGATTGATAGGAGTAGAAGAATAAGAATTAACAGTGGTAAAATTCCTTTGACTGGCTTTTTAAGATACCCTAGTTTTTTAAGTTTCTCCCCGAAACTAGGTTTTTCGACAGGCGTCGGCATTATAATTTAAATCTTAGTAATGCTCCAATTCCGTTAATTTTCTTTTTCGCCCCTTCATCAAGAATCATTTCTACCTCTACATTTTGCACCAGCGCTTCTTCTATAACATCATCTACAATATCAACGACCGGGATGGGTTTCTTCCCTTCTGGGCAAAGACTATCCCTGCCCTCCAAAACCAAAACTCCGGATTCAGGACACTTGAATCCAGAACGCCTATACTCTTCTAAAACCAGAAGTAGCCTCACCTGTCCTATCATAAATGCCTTTAACGTGGCTTCAAGCCCGTTTACGGCGAGCCCTGAGATGAGTTTCTGCTCGAACTCTTTAACAAGGCTTTTTTCGTTTCTACGCTCCTCGGCTTCTAAAAGGTCTAATACCCTTTCAGTAAGCTCATCAGGCTTAACTAAATTTATCTCAGCCGTTATATTGCCAAGAAACTTTCCTTTCAGATACGTATGCAGATGATTCAAAAAATCCGTTATGAGCTGTTCAACACCCCCTATGACTAACCAATCGAATCTGCTCTCCTTATAATAATCGAACAATTTTTGAGAGACATTTTTATAATGCTGATGCATCTCATTCTCTATCATTCTCTGAAAACCATATTCACCGTAGCCGTGGGAAATTTCTCCTCCGCCTACACGTGTTACTCTCTGCTTAGATTTCCCTTCCTGAGCCTGAAATTTTGTGGCGCGGGTAGCATCCGGATAAAAATATCCTAATACCTCTTGACCCCCATCTAAGCCTATCCTGAAAAGCCGAGCCTTTTTCCTGTCAATGATTACGACAGCTATATCCCCAAACTCTTCGTTCATCGTTACAAGCTGCCTTACAAGCGGAGACTGATCTACAACCAATCGGCTGCGGTAAACAAAAGGGAGTTTAAATATCTCCCATATTCCCTCGCGGGCAGAGGAAAAAATCGCAAGTCCCCTACAGCCCGTTAATTGATCCGGGTTCTCTATATAATCCGCTATTTTTTTATAATCTGATTCTATAGATTCAAGAGCAGACTTTTTAAAATCCCTTTTATTTAAACTATCTTTCTGCTCTTTTATAAGGTTTTTAATGATTATTCTATACTTAAAATTTTCTCTCTCCCCAGGTCCCAGTTTTAAATAAAGAGAGGTGATCGGATATTTATCACTTTTGAATTCCAATACCCTATCTAAGTTATTTTTAAAATTCATAAACATCACCCCTTAAAAAAACTAGTTTTCGTACATCACATTATTGCTATTATACCCATGACTAAAGATAAATTCAGCCTTCCTCTTTTCTAAATCCTAACCTTCTTAGCAGCACAGTCGCATAGCTCCCAGAAGGCAGGACAAAGGAGAGTGTGAGCTTGAGTCTGCTTTCGTTGATCTCATCGGGAGCCGGTTCCGAGGTTTCTAATCCTTCTGGAATCACTATGAGTCTTCTTAAAACAGATTTGAAAAATGCTTTTTTAATCTTATTTAGTCTGAAATTTTCGATCTCTAACGCTTCTTTTTTGATTACCCTCTCTGCAATCTCTTCCATCTTCCCATTTTGAAATTTGACTTTATGATCTAAAAGCGGAATCTCAATGCCTAAAAGTTCATCCAGCAGTCTCTTAGAAAGAATTTTATAAAAAACCGCCTCGCCGGCTATGTAGTGAAATGTTATTAATTCGCCATGAGATAAATAAGACTTTATAAGGTCACTCGTCATCCTGTTCCAGAGATAGCTCTGATAAGCCGCAATAAAGAGAGAAAGCAACCTAGGATTAATTAAATTTACCGCCCCCACAAAATCCTTTGGATAATCCTTCAAATATCCAAGCACCCTTCTTTCATCCGAGCCTGGGCTGAATTTCAAGCATTCTCCCCAGTTCCCCCACTTTTCTGATACACGTTTCTTAAACTCCTTTACTATAGACCTATCTTTGGAAGACCAGATTGAGAGATAGTTTCTAAGAGCGCCCTCATAATCATTGAGAATAAGGCGCTTAGCCAGAAAGCTTCCCCCGTGTCTTATAGAACCGAATCTCTGTTCTCCAAAGTAATTGGGAAAGCCGTATCTTGAGACCTCTTCTAAGCTATTTATTAATCCTGGTATATCCCCTTTCCCAAGGTCCCTAACAGTAATTCTAAACCTGTTTCCCCTAAGTAGATCAGGACCTATATGCCGCACGCTTCTTCCGATAAGAGCTAATGTAAAATTCTTTTCCTTAATTTTCTTAAGCTCCTTTCCCATTATGCTCAGGTATTGGGAGGTAATGGCATACTTATCCTTCATGCCAGCAAAATTTATTTTCTTATCGTGAATCTGGAATCTACGAACCAGATGGTTTATGACCTCAAAGGTAGAAAGCCCTTTTTTTTCAAGTCTGTAAATAAAATGGTTTCCGTCTTCTGAAAACTCAGGAAGGTCTAATAACTCCTCGACCACAAAATCCTGAGGGCGAGATTTGATTTTCATCTAAGTTTTTTCACTCATGTTGTAGCCACCAAAGCACGAAAACACCAAGGTAAATGGTTAAGTTTTATTTAGTGCCTTTGTGTCTTTGTGGCTTGATATTCAGATTAACTCTTCGACCCTTCATCTAATACATCCCCCCTTATTGCCTTCCTCCCAAATGTTAGAAAGCCTGTGTGGCTTACCATTCTTTCAAAAGGCCTTGTTTTACCCGAGCGAACGAGAATCTCCCTTACCAAAACCTCTATAGTCTCAAGAAAAACAAACCCCTCTTCACTTAAACACTCAACCGTCCTTTCAACCTGATTGTATGTCGGAGATAAGCTAGCGATTCTCCCTCCACCTCTTATCGCCCGTGATGCTGAGGGTATGCCCTCCCAGGGTGATGGGAGATCAAGTATAACGGCATCGACCTCAATCTCATCGAATCCCTCGCCTACCTCTCTTAGTTTAAACTCTACTAAGTCTGAAAGCCCTGTCTCTAAAATATTCCTCTTTGCATTCTCTAAGAAGTCTTCTCTTCTATCGTATGCATAAATCCTCCCTGTAGGTGCTACAGCGCTTGCTAGCGCCAAAGTGAGAGAGCCCGAGCCGGTGCCGCACTCTATTACACGCATCCCTGACTGAATCCCGGTTTTAATAAGAATTAATGCCGCGTCTTTGGGATAGACTATCTGAGTTAGCCTCCTTACTTTCATCATTCTGTCTTCCAAGGTCGGCTCAAGTAGAATAAACGGTTTTCCCAACTTGGAATGAATAACCTCTCCGTATCTCTTGCCGATTGCATCCTGAAGAGAGACTTCCCCGAAATGGGTACCAAAAACCTTTCCTTCTTTTACCCTTATTAGAAATGTTTTATTATCAGAAGAAAGGAGAAGAACAAAATCACCCGATTTTATTTCCATTTATTCGGAATAGTAAATAAAAACCCAAGCCTTTTCAAGAATGATGTAGAGACCACCCGGCGGGTCGTCTCTACATTTAGTGCGAATAATCAAATCCCCCTTTGATCCTCAAAAATAGAAAAAACCAGGAATCCGATGAAAACAAAACCAGCGGAGATTAGGTACATATCTTCATACCCGAGCTTCCCCGCAATTACTCCAAATGGGAATGCAAGAAAGTTCGTGCCTATACTGAAACAGGCATTAAACGCACCCATAGCCTTTCCCCTTTCATCCGGTTTTGCCTTATCCATCATCAGCGCACTCAAGGTCGGATATAACATTCCATAACTGACGCTGAATAAAAAGGATATTATAAGGAGCAGGTAAACCGAGTCTATCAAAACCATTGCCGCAATTGATAATGAAAAAACAAACAGGCTCGGTGCTGCCACCCTCTTCCTTCCAAGCGCATCAGAAATCCCCCCTCCTATGATTCTCATTGAGGTGATCGTCACTGTGTATACAAGAAAGAAATAAAAGACATTCAAGCCTTTGGGTTTAACATAGACAGAGATGAAATTGAGCACAGAGCCGAATCCCCCTGCAAGAATAAGGTTAGAAAGAAGAGGCACAGCATACCTCCTTGAAAATACGAGCCGGAAAAAGCCTAGCCCATATGGATCCAGAGAGCGCTTGAATGGAGCGTCTTCAGTCCGATAAACAAGAAGTATTGTGATCAGGCTGAACGAAGAGGCATAAATGAAGAAGAAGGTAAACCCGAGTTTTTCAATCACTCCTTCGCCTATGGTCGGTCCCAATGCATAAGAGGCGATGGTAAATGCCCCGAATATTCCAAGCCCCTGCCCCCTCTTCATCTCAGGTATAAAATCGGCAACGGCAGTTCCGGCAGATGTAAAAAAGAATGCAAACCCTATGCCCTGAAGCATCCTGAACACGTAAAAGGCTGGGCTAAGCTCTCTTGCAAAGAGGTAGCTAAGTGAAGATAAGCACATAATGGCAGCTCCTAGGAGCATAAACCTCCTTCTTCCATACCTGTCTATCAAGAACGCAACCAGCGGTATAGAGCCAAGTGAAGTAACCCCGAACGACCCCATAATGAACCCGATGTCTGCCTCGCTACCGCCTAATTTCTTTATAAATAACGGGAGGAGGAAAAAGGCTGAGAAGTTACAGAAAAGGAAAAAATTTGCAATTGTTACTAAAGTAAAGTTTTTGGTTTGTGTTTGATCCAATCCCGAAATCATTTGCGCTATAATACCATCTTCAAGAGATAAGGATAAAGCAACAATTCATTTGAATGTCACCGTGAGAGCGGCTTCGAGAATATAGTAGGGGCGACCAGCCGGTCCCCCCTTGCAGTACTGCAACAGACAATGATAAATTTTTGACAAAGGTCGTTATCGTGATATAGTCTTGAGTTTAGGTCGAGCCGTTAGCTCAGGCTGGTAGAGCATCTGCCTTTTAAGCAGAGGGTCGCAGGTTCGAGTCCTGCACGGCTCATTCGATTGCGAATTTCGGAGTTGCTATTTTCCCTGATCGCCAAGTTTCCATCATCTACAATTATAGCGTAAACGAAGCGCCTTTAAGGTATCCGCAATCTACAATCCAAAATCAAAAGTCCCCGTCGTCTAGCCCGGCCTAGGACACTGCCCTTTCAAGGCAGTAACACGGGTTCAAATCCCGTCGGGGACGCTTTTCTTTTACCCTTTGATTTCAGTTAGTTGTGCAACATAAAATGATATAACAGTAGAATCCTTTTACAAAAAGCAGCAAATCTTCAAAATTGGTAGTTAGAGACGATTTTTCTTGACAAGAGTTTATGCTTTAAAGATAATAGAGATTGGTTAGTGAGGTCTTATGGATAAATGGGGTAAATCACTATACGTAATCA
>JAKEHC010000049.1 GCA_022615255.1 Candidatus Dadabacteria bacterium
ATCTGATTAAACTTCTCCTTGCCCTTAGCTGGGTCGCCCTTCCCTGCGGCATTTGCTAGGAAAGAACCTGACGTCGCTATAACCGCTAAAAACCCAGCCAGTATTATCTTATTCAACATTTACTGTTTTCACCTCCTTTTAATGCTAAACCCTTAGATAGTTATTCACTGATTAGAGTGTCAATAATTCTAATATGACTTTTTCGATTATTCAATTCCCTATTCCGGATACATAAATCAGGGTTTAAAATCCGATAGACAGGGCTTTATTGTCATTTATAGGCGGGGTTAGAAAACAACGGTATTAGCATGCGATTAGCTAGAAATCTCCCATCGGAACGAGGGCACACTGCGCGGTGTCCATACATAGTTGGAGAAATGTTCGTTGCTACATGAAATAAAGATGGGCTGAACGGTTCCTTCAGCAGGCTAAGGACAGGGTTCAGACCCTACATCATCCACGCGTTCTCATTATCTCCAAAGGGCTTGACAAGCATAAAATTCAATCTATAATTTAGATTAATCTAAATTCTAAATTAGTATTGACTAAGAATCATTTTAGATAAATCTAATGGTGAGCCCGACTATTGAAGATTACCTAAAGGCGATTTACAAGCTGCAAAAACGGCATGGCAGGGTAACAACGTCTGCCATTGCTGAAAAGCTCACGCTATCTAACGCCACGGTAACTGCAATGATAAAGAGGCTAGCAAAGAAAAAGCTGCTGAAACACATCTCGTATCACGGCGTTGTGCTTACAAACGACGGCGAGCAGATAGCGCTTAAAGTGATACGCCGACACCGTCTGGTCGAATCATTTTTAAAGGAGGTCCTTGGGGTTGACTGGGATAAGGTTCATTCCGAGGCTGAAAAACTTGAGCACTTTATCTCCGATGAGATATTAGAAAGGATTGACCACGTTCTCGGTTATCCAAAGACAGACCTTCACGGCGACCCTATTCCTACAAAGGATGGAGAGATTGAGAGCGTCGAGGGGAATCAACCTCTGTCCGATGCTGAGATAGGAAATACTGTTGTAATTAGCTGTGTAAGTGATGGCGACCCTAAGAAGCTTCGCTTTATGGCTCAACTGGGGTTATTCCCCGGAGTGAGTGTAGGGATAAGGGATAAGGCGCCGTTTGAAGGTGATCTATTTATAAGAGTGGGGAAATATCAGCATCGCCTGCCTAGAGAAGTGGCAAGAGACATCTACGTAACTCAAGCTAAGGAGAAATAAAATGAACCCTGAGAACTGTATAAATCTCGAACGTTTTATAGACCCGATCCTAATATTAACCTCGATTCAATCAGGAGGAGAATTAGTGCTATGAAAAACCAATTATCCAGGCGAAACTTTTTGCATGTAGGCATGGGAGTTGTTGGCGGCTCGGCTTTGCTTACTGGGCAGAGCCTAGCTGAAAAAAATAAAAAGGGTGTGATTCTTAATCCAGGGATGGGGCATCAAAAAGACTCCACCTGCCCATGCCATTTACAAAATGTCGGAAAAGGATCGACCGCTTATAAAGACGGCGAAATGAATCCTATGGCTTTCCTTACAACATTTGACTACGGAAAGGTAAAAACGCTCCCAAGCGGAGATGTTGAGCGGGAATACACGATAATAGCGCAGGATAAGGAGATCGAGATCGCCCCAGGGGTACAATATCCCGCATGGACATACAACGGGTATGTTCCCGGTCCTACGCTCAGGTGTATGGAAGGCGATCGCTTAAAAATAAACTTCATAAACACTTCCCATATGCCACATACAATACACTTCCACGGTATACATCCGGCAGGGATGGACGGCGTCTTTGAACAGGTTAAAACCGGCGGAAAGTTTACGTATGAGTTTACCGCCGATCCTTTCGGATTATTCCTATACCATTGCCATACAATGCCTTTAAAAAAGCACATAGAGAAGGGTCTATACGGAACATTTATAGTAGACCCCAAAACACCCAGACCCAAGGCTAAGGAGCTTGTTATGGTATTGAACGGTTTTGATACCGATTTTGATGGAGAAAATGAGTTCTATACGGTCAACGGATATTCAAATTACTTTACTGATAATCCAATAAATATTAAGGTTGGCGAGCTTGTAAGAATCTACCTGGTTAATATGACAGAATTCGATTTACTGAATTCCTTTCATTTACATGGAAATATGTTTCATCTATACAGGACAGGCACAAATCTTCGCGAGCATGAGATTACAGATACAGTAATGCTCTGTCAGGGAGAGCGATGCATTATCGAGTTTTCCTATAAGTACCCCGGCATGTATATGTTTCATGCGCATCAGAGTGAATTCGCAGAGCTTGGATGGATGGGGTTCTTTAACGTTCTTCCTGAAGTCGCTTAAAGGAATAAATTAGCAACGGAGGACAGAGAGAAGAAAATTTATTTGTAAATCTTTTCTCTGTGCTCTCTGTGGCTGAGTGGTTACAAGGAGGATTAAGATGTCGAACGACCGCGTTGCAGAAGAAAGTGATATGTTAGAGGTAAGAAGGGGCGGTCTTTTTAGATCAAAGCTTACGCTATTTCTTACAGCATTGATCCCTATAGTTGTTCTTGCTGGAATGGTTTACTGGTTTGCAACCAAAGGAGCAAGCTTAATAGAAACCCCTGCAGTGCCAGTTGAAAAATTGGATTTTGAGAGAATCATCCTTCACCCCGCGGAGATTATTGCTTATGTGAGAAATACGGGCCCGACTGATATCACAATAGGACAGGTAACCGTAAATGAAGCTCTCTGGGAGGCTTCCGTATATCCCAGTAATGCAATCCCTCGTCTTGGCAGTGCTACGATCACTATCCCCTTTCATTGGGTTGAGGGTGAGCCTTATGAAATTACAGCCATCACATCCACAGGGATTAAGTTCACAGGCTCGGTCGAAATCGCCAAAGAAACGCCTAAACCTGGTTGGCGCTACTTTGGTATATTCGCCATGCTTGGAATTTACGTCGGTGTAATCCCTGTTTATCTCGGGTTCCTCTGGTTCCCTTTTCTAAGAAGGGTAAGTAAAAAATGGATGAACTTTTTCCTGAGCCTCACGGCAGGACTTTTAATATTTCTCGGGGCTGATGCGCTTCATGAGGCATTTGAAGTGGCAGAGCGCACGCCTAGTGTCTTTCAAGGGGTCGCTTTAATAACCATTGGGACACTTTTAAGCTTTCTTGTTCTGGTTATAGTAGGGAGAAGAACAATGGGCTCTCAGGCTTCTCAAAAAGGTGACTTTTACGTGCGCCTTACCCTGACATATATGATTGCTTTAGGCATAGGCCTTCATAACCTGGGAGAAGGCCTCGCAATAGGTTCAGCATATGTGCTTGGCGAGGTTGCACTCGGAGCCTTTCTAGTAATCGGCTTTGCTATCCATAACATCACGGAGGGCTTTGGAATCGTTGCACCCGTGGCGAGCGGGGATAAGCCTAGAAATATTCATTTTCTCATTCTCGGTCTTGTCGCAGGGGCTCCTGCAATACTAGGAACCTGGATCGGCGGATTTATATATTCCGATATATGGGCAACGTTGTTTTTCGCTATAGGCGCCGGTGCAATATTTCAGGTGGTTTATGAAATCATAAAGCTTATGAGCAGGGAATCAGAAGCCGGAATAGGAAACCTCACAAACTTCACCGGACTCGTTCTAGGGCTTTTAATAATGTACGTCACTGGGCTTTTCGTTGTCATATAGAGTAAAGATATAAAGGAATCCAAACAAGGTATGGAGGAGAGTAGATATGATATTTGCTAAGATGAAATTTATACCTTCATTTCAATAGATTCTTATATATAACAACCAAATTATTTTTAGACTCACCTTTTATCCTTTAGGTACAAATAATTAATAAACGAGCTTAGCAAATAGGTTATAAGAGCTCGCAAACAAGATTAAAACTAAAATGGAGTGGTGTAGATGAAAATAGTCAAACTTTATTTTCTCAAATGTATTCTTTTAGGATACCTGACTGCATTCTATCTAGTTGATGGTGAAAAGGCATACGCAGTAGGTGGAATCTCCAATTCTAAAGTGGTTGTACCGAGTGCCGATACAGTAGAAAAAGGACATTTTGAGATCGAGCCATCTTTCGGACTCGAATTTACGGACGACAGGATTAACACGGTGAGATTTGAGGCTGTGGGCCGCTTCACCCTTGGGGTGCTAAGTAACTTAGAAATTGGGACAAGCGCCGGATATCTAAACATAGAGGACTCAGAGTTAATAGAGACAGATAGGGATTTCGGAGATATAGAAGCAGGACTAAAATACAGATTCCTTGACGAAGGCAAACACTTACCTTTCTCACTCGCATACCAGGGGGGAATTACATTTCCTACAAGTGGCGAGGATGCCCCTTGGGTATTTGAATTTGGAGGCTTAATACTAACCAAGAACTTTAGTGAGATATCCTCAATTGACGCTGATTTCGTTTTTGCACTAATTGAGGATGATGCCTGGAGTTTTGTTACCGAAGTTGGATTTGGCTATTTTGTCGTACCCTGGTTCCAACCGGTTATTGAGATGGCTTACGCTTATGAAAATAGGGATAATGAAGACGGCGTCTCTTTGTTAAATATAACAGTAGGCTTTACCGCACCTTTAACCGAATGGTTCACCATCATTATAGGAGTTACTCCGGATATATATACGAAAAATGTAGACAACAAGGTCATTATCTCATCCGCTTTTACTTTTCTTTTTTGAGAAAGACTTTACATCCCCATTAGAAGTTGACGATTATTTAGAATTTTCTATTGATTTATTAACTGAATTCATTTATCTTATTTTCCGACTCGGGCATCTACAATTAAAATAAGGATGATAACTCAAGAACGAGAAATAAAATTTCAATGAAGGCTCTCATATTCATAACCACTTTTTTCTTCATTTTCTCAGCTACTACAATTTGTGAAGAACCCTTCACATCCAACTTCTACCATAAAAATTGTCTCTCTTCTGAGCATTGTCTTACTTCTCAAGTTGACAACTCTAAACAAAGTTCTTCTAAACCACTCCCGCTTCCCGCCTCTCATTGTCACATAGGCAGTTCTTGTGCTCACAATTCTACCAAATCTGAAGGCTCTAAACCTTCAACTCAAAGAGATGTCCCAACTTTAATTATATCTTTTAATTGCTCTATACCAGAAAGCAACCTGATAAAATCCATCTTTAACCCTCCAAGGACCATTATTTAATAGGTCTGTCTTACCCCAAACAAAATCACTTTAAGCTTTAAGGAGGTTAAGAGTGCGCCTTAGAACTATAGCACTATTTCTTTATCTTATTCTTATTGGTACAACTCTGGAGAGTCTTCAGATTACTGCTGAGGAGAATCAAGCTCAGAGGAAATACAAGATTGACGAACTAATAGAACTCGCTCTTGAGAAAAATCCCTCAATATCCTCAGCTATCTCTAGCATTGATATAGCAAAGGGAGAGCTTAGAGCCGCAAAGGCTTATCCAAATCCAGATTTAGAACTCTTTTTAGCAAGAGGTAAATCGCGCGAGGGTAATAATACTGATGCAGAGTTCGGTATAGCACTCACACAGCCTATCGAATGGCCATTAAAACGGCTGTATAGAAGAAAGACCGCCGAGGAAGAGGTAAAGGTCACCGAATTTGAGAAGGAGGCTGTTAAGATAGAGCTTATTTTTACTACCAAGCAGATTTACTACTCGATTCTACTCGCTAAAAAGGATGTAGAGATTGCAAAGCAGAATCTAGAGACCTCCAAAACCCTTCTTTCAATAATAGAACGTAGAGTTGAGCTAGGCGAATCCAGAGAGTTAGATTTTATTAAATCTAGGGTCGAGACCTTGAATTTTGAAAGAGGGCTAATTCGTGCTGAAACGAATTTAGGTGCAGTAAAGTCTATTTTAAACAGGTTTCTTGGGAATTCCTTAGAAAAGGATTTTGATTTAGAAGATGAGCTTAAATCTCCTTCCACTATATATGCCTTAGAAAACCTAGCCCAGAGAGTTATTGATTTTAACCCTCAAATAAAAGCTCAAGAGACTGACGTCAAGCGTGCAGGGTTCTCGTTACTTGAACAAAGACATCTAAGGGTTCCAGATATTTTCCTTCAGGGTTTTTACGAGAGAGAAATAGATAGGATTAGCACAGGAGGCGGAATTGGAATAAGTATTCCAATTTGGTACCAAAACCAGGGAGGAATCCAGAGCGCAAGGGCTGAAGAGCGTAGGGCCTCTTTTGACCTTAAATTCCTTGAGATCGAAATCGGCAACCGTCTCGAGGATGAATATAAAAACTATAAAATTGCTTTCGAGCAGTCAAAGATATTCTCAGGAGAACTATTAGATCGAGCAAAGCGTTCACTTGAGATCGCACAGTTTAGTTATGAGCAGGGTGAAATAGGGCTTCTGGATGTTCTCGATGCGCTTAGAACCTATCGCGACACCCTAAGGGAATATTATCAAGTTCTTTATGAATTTTATTTATCTCAAATTGCACTAGAAAGAATTGCAGGAGGAAAGATATGATGATTGGGAAAATGTCTTTAAAACCGAAGATTAAAAATGCACTGTTAATTACTTTAGTTTCAATATTGTTGGTTCCATTCACCTCATGCGGCAAGGAAGGGGAACCTGATGATGAAAAAGAGATGCATCACGATACTACCTCAAATCTAATTCAACTCAATTCCAAATCAATAGAGGCGGCGAATCTTGAGATTGAAGAGGTTTCTTTAAGGTCTCTTAAGAACATTCTACAAGTGCCAGGGAAAGTCCAATTTAATGAAAATAGACTTGCCCATGTCGGCTCTCGTGTCCCTGGAAGAATCGTCGAGGTTAGAGCTAACTTGGGAGACAATGTCAAAGAAGGCGATAGCCTTGCCATAATTGATAGCACAGAGTTGGGAACAGCACAGTCAGAATATCTTAAGGCAAAGGCAAATCTTCTCGCACAAGAAAAGTCGTATCAAAGAGCAAAGAGACTCCTTGAGGGAAAGGCTATATCCCTCGGTGAGTATCAAAGGCGTGAGGCTGAATATATGACTGTTCGAGCTGAGTTTAGAGCAGCCGAGGATAGGCTTCACCTGTTGGGATTGAGTGAAGAAGAAGTAAAACGTATAGGGAGTGAGCACATAATCAATTCAAAGGTCGCAGTCAGAGCCCCTTTTCCCGGAACTTTAGTTGAAAGGCATGCAACCCTTGGCGAGGTTATCGAGCCAGCCGCAAAGTTATTCATACTCGCAGACCTATCAACCCTCTGGTTTATAGCCGACGTTCCAGAAAAAGACATTCCACTACTTAAGACCGGACTTTCCGTAGAGATAAAAGTTTCTCCTTATCCAAACGAGGTATTTAAAGGTGCCATTACATATATAGGAGACCAGATTGACCCTTCAACACGCACTGTCAAGGTTCGCACGGAGGTGGATAACTCTTTGGGCAAACTGAAGCCCGAGATGTTCGCCACTATTTTTATAACTACTGATCTTGTGTCAGATGTGCTGGCGATACCAGAAGAAGCAGTTCAAACAGATGGGAATAAAAAGATAGTTTTTGTTAATAAGGGCAACGGTGGATTTGAGAGAAGAGAGGTTGCACTAGGAAGGCAGTTTGATAGCTTCTATCAGGTAGTAAACGGCGTAAAAGCCGGAGAAAAGATAGTTACAAAGGGGAGTTTTCTGCTCAAATCCGAAGCCGAGAAAGATGAGTTAGGGGAGGAACATCACTAAAATGATAGATAGAATTATAACATTTGCTCTTCAGCAGAGATTCTTAATCCTTGTTTTTACGGTTCTTCTTATAGGCATAGGGTTTTACTCAGCTAAGAAGCTTCCTATTGATGCCTTCCCCGACGTTACTAATATTCAAGTCCAGATAATAACCCAAGCAGAGGGAATGGCGCCCACTGAGGTAGAAAGACTTGTAAGTTTTCCGATTGAAGTGACCATGACAGGTCTTCCAAAAGTAACTGAAGTAAGGTCGCTTTCAAAGATTGGACTTTCTGTGGTTACGGTAGTGTTTGAAGATGGCGTGGACATCTACTTTGCAAGGCAACTTGTGTTTGAGAGGCTTCAGCAGGCAAAGGAGAATCTGCCTCCTGGGGTTGATGCAGAGATGGGACCAATCTCAACAGGTCTTGGGGAGATTTACCAATATGTTGTTGAGGGCGATGGCTACAATCCGATTGAACTCCGTACCATCCAGGATTGGGTTATAAGACCCATTCTAAGGACAGTCCCGGGTGTAACCGATGTAAATAGCTTTGGTGGATTTGTAAAGCAGTACCACGTTCTCATTAACCCTGAAAGGCTAATAAGTCATAACCTTACGCTCCGTGAGGTTTTCGATGCCATAGATAAAAATAACTCTAATGCCGGAGGAAACTTTATAGAGCATAACTCAGAGCAGTATATAGTCCGTGGATTGGGTTTAGTTAAGACAACTGAGGATTTAAAAAACATAATTATCACATCACACAATGGGACTCCTATATATGTAAAGGATGTAGCTGATGTAACAATTGGTCCTGAAATAAGACAGGGTGCGGTTACAAAAGACGGTAAAGGCGAAGTAGTGACTGGGATTACACTTATGCTCAAAGGGGCAAGTGGCAGAGAAGTAGTAACCAAGGTAAAGGAAAAGGTAGAAGAGATTCAGAAGGCACTTCCTCCAGGGGTCACTATTAATCCCTTCTATGACAGAACTGATTTGGTAAAAAGAGCCATTGGAACCGTTACAAAGGCACTCGCAGAGGGAGCAATTTTTATATTCCTCGTGCTTCTTCTCTTTCTAGGAAATCTCCGCTCAACTCTCATTGTCGGAGCCGTTTTACCCCTTTCTGCCCTTTTTACATTCATTATGATGCGAATATTCAATCTCTCCGCAAACCTCATGTCTCTCGGTGGGCTTGCTATAGGAATAGGGATGCTTGTGGACGGCGCAGTTGTAATGGTTGAGAACGTTTATCGTCATTTGGAAGAAAACCCAGAAGCGAGAAAAGCTATAATGCACACGGTGCTCGAAGCCGCTAAAGAGGTTGGAAGACCTATAGTGTTTGGCATCTCTATAATCACAGTTGTATTTCTTCCACTATTTACACTTCAGGGAATCGAGGGAAAGATGTTCTCCCCTTTGGCTTTTACAGTTAGTTTTGCTCTCTTCGGGTCTCTGATTTTTTCTCTAACCGTGATACCGATACTCTGCACTTTTTTGCTTGGAGAAAAAAATTCCCGTTTTAGAAATATCGAGGTGTTTAGAAAACTGGGCAGGTCACTTCAAGCACTATCAAACAAGATCATCACTTCTCTTAAAAACATCTATATTCCAATTCTAAGAAAATCCCTCGCTCATAGAAAGCTCGTGGCCGGAGGAGCAGTTTTAGCTCTTATCTTAAGTCTATCGTTATTCCCTTTTATAGGAACGGAGTTTTTGCCACAGTTGAATGAAGGCTCAATAGCCATACAGGCATTTCGCCTTCCGAGTATTTCACTTACAGAGTCCCTTGAGGTTTCCAGTCAAATTGAAAGGGCGCTCATGAAATTTCCAGAGGTCGAAACAGCAGTATCTAAAACTGGACGGGCTGAGATTGCTTCAGACCCAATGGGTGTGGAGATAAGCGATATTATCGTAAATCTGAAACAACAAAGCGAATGGAAGACGGCTAAAACCAATGAAAGGTTGGCTGAAGAAATGAGAGAGGAGCTCTCCTTAATTCCGGGTGTAGCTTATAGCTTTTCTCAACCGATAGCTCTCCGAGTGGATGAACTTATATCGGGCGTAAAAGCACAGATTGCTATAAAACTCTTCGGTGAAGACATGGAGGTTTTGAAAAAAAAGGCTGAAGAAATTAGAGATATAGTATCGAAAATCAAAGGGGTAGAGGATTTAAACGTTGAGCGTGTTTCTGGCCTTCAATACCTGCAGATTGATATAGACAGGTCTCAAATAGCAAGATATGGAATCAATGTTTCGGACATTCAGGAGATAGTTGAAACCGCTATAGGAGGCAAGGTAGCAACCGAGTTATTTGAGGGACAGAAGAGATTTGGAGTCCTTGTTAGGTTTCCTGAGAATGTGAGAAAGGATGTAAACACTATAAGAAATATTCTTGTAAGCACTCCAAACGGTGCCCGTATCCCTCTTGAGCAATTAGCCAAGGTTTATTTAGAAGAGGGGCCAGCCCAGATAAGCAGAGAAAATGGTCAGCGCAGAATTGTAATTGAGTGTAACGTTCAAGGAAGAGACATCGGAGGGTTCGTCGCCGAGGCTCAAAAAAAGATAGCTTCTAGGGTACAACTCCCGCCTGGATATTTCATTGACTGGGGAGGGCAATTTGAAAACCAACAGAGGGCTATGGCAAGGCTCTACATTGTGGTGCCTCTTGTGATTTTGCTTATTTTTCTTCTTCTATTCAGCACATTTAATTCTTTAAAGAATGCCCTACTGATCATAATGAACATCCCATTTGCGATTATCGGTGGAATATTGGCTCTCTTCATCTCCGGGCTTTATTTAAGCGTCTCTGCCTCAGTGGGATTCATAGCGCTTTTTGGAGTTGCCGTCCTAAACGGTGTTGTGATGGTTTCTTACTTTAACCAGTTGAGACGAGAAGGAGTGCCATTCGAGGAAGCTATTATTCGGGGCGCTGAACTGAGACTGAGACCGGTTCTGATGACTGCACTTGTTGCAAGCCTGGGACTTGTTCCAATGCTTATTGCCACAGGTCCCGGCTCAGAGATACAAAGACCGCTCGCCACTGTTGTTATCGGGGGACTAATATCTTCCACGATTTTAACCCTGATTGTTCTTCCTACACTTTATGGCTGGTTTGAGAAGAAAGAAGTAGAGTTTTAACCAACAGGGAGGATCAATTATGAAAGAGATAAAAGCATTTATTCAGCCGTTTATGCTCAGCAAGGTTGTACGAATCCTTCAACAGATTCCAGATTTTCCAGGGATGAGCATCTCAGAGGTAAAGGGATTTGGAAGAGGCAAAGCTAAGGGCGAACCTCGAAGAATAATAGAAGACCTCGTTGAGTATACACCTAAAGTAAGAATCGAAATCATAGCAAAAGAGCACATGGTCGATGAGATCGTAGCATTAATCCAAAAGAATGCTCATACCGGGAATAAAGGAGACGGAAAGATTTTTGTATCGAATGTGGAGAGAGCCGTAAGAATTAGAACTGGTGAAAGAGATGGGGACGCAATATGGTCACCTTTAAAGGATGAATGAAAGATGTATTATCTAAAACTCCTTATGATTTTTACTTTCTTAAGTCTCCTAGTCTTGGGCGTCGTTTATGTTGTCAAGTATGGAACCTTCTTACCGAGGGTGACACAGAAAAGGGTTACCGAAGTCCAAGAGGGTAAGCTTTCTTCTGCAGAGGCTTACCTTAATCATGGGGCTGAAGATTATCAAAAAAACCAATATGAACATGCTCTATTAGATTTCAGCAAGGCTATCGAGATAAACCCACGGTATACGAAAGCCTATCTCAATCGTGGGACTGTCTATTATGAAAAGGGGCAGTGTGACGAAGCTATCTCGGATTACAACAAAGCCATAGATATAGATCCAAAATATGATAAAGCTTACTTCAATCGAGGGATGGTTTATGGAAAATGCAAAAGCCTATATGATCAGGCTATCTCTGATCTCAGCAAAGCCATAGAGATAAATCCAGGGTATGCTGAGGCGCTTACCAATCGAGCGAATGCTTATGCCAATAAGGGCCAGTATGATGAAGCCATCTCGGATTACAATAAGGCTATTGAGATAAACCCAAGGTTGCCCGAGAGTTACAACAATCTGGGGATTGCATATGGGAGAGGAAAGGGTCTTCATGACCAGGCTATCATATATTTCAGCAAGGCTATAGAGATAAACCCAGGATATGCCGAGGCATATGCTAATCGGGGAGTTGCCTATGGTAATGAAGGTATCTATGACAAAGCTATTTCAGATTTCAACAAAGCCACAGAATTAAATCCAGAGTATCCTGATGTCTACTTTAACAAAGCCATGGTCTACGAGAAGAACGGGCGCATAAAAGAAGCTATAGCGGCGTATGAAGTATTTATCCAATATGCTCCACCGTCATACTCACGGATTATTGAACATGCGAAGCAGAGGATAAGAGAATTAAAGGGAAAGTTAGGACAAAAAATCGGGTTATAAATAGAAGGCAGCATGTATAATTAACTCTTTAGTTCATAACCAATCATAAAAAGACTAACGGCTATTTTTTAAAAACTGTTTTCTCTTTAGCAACTGAGCTATAATGCCGAATGTTAATATGCCCTTGAATCCATTTTCATCGTCTTTTAAAGACTGTATATAATCCATATTGTCTTTTATCGATTCATCCTCTGGGGCAAGCTCAAGGGCAACCCTTAAGACATCCAGCGCTTCATCATACCAGCCCTTCTCAGCCAGGGAAATGGCAAGCGAGTTGTATGCAGGAATAAAATCGGGGAAGGCACCTATTATCTCTCTATATTTGTTGATTGACTCATCAACCCAGCCTGAATCCAAGTAGCAGTTTCCGATTGAAAGATGAGCCCAAACGTCGTCAGGATAGAGGTCAACCTGTCTTGCGAACTCCCTGAGCGCCTCGGTTGTCCATCCCATATCAAAGTAACATAAGCCTAACTGGTAGTGAACCTCACCTCTTATGTATTCCGACTCCGGTTCATTTGTTATGCATTGTACGAATTTTGTGAGTGCGTCCTCATAGCATCCGAGAGCCCTCAATGTTAAAGCCAGATTCCACTTTGCAACGACGTAATCCGGTTTAAGCGTCAGAGCTTCCTCGAAAACCGTAAGGGCGTCATTGTAGCGGCACATTCTACCTAGAGTAATTCCAAATTGCGTTAGGATATAACAATCCTGTGGACCAAGCTCGAGCGCTTTTTTAAAATACGCAAGGGCTGTCCCAAACTCCTCCATTGCATCATATGTGAGTGCAAAGGATAGATAGACATCGGGGTCATTGGGGGCAATTTTATGTGCCTTCGTAAGTTCCCTTAGCGCTTCTTCAAACCTTTCGCATTCCTTGAAGTTGTCAGCTTTAGTTAATATCCTTTCGAGTCTCCCCATGTTGTTTTGCTCCGTAAATGGCAATTGCTTGGCTTAAAGCATATTTACTTGAGAAGGAGTTGTCAACACATTACAAGTTTTTACTATTGACAATACCTGCCAAATTAACTAAATTGGATTCCTAATCCTGATTTTAATGGGAGGTCTGGTGATGAAAAGATCTGAATTTGAAAAGGAATTGGCTGGAAAATTCAGCCTTCAGCCCCCGCAGTCTGAACAGATAATTGATACAATTATTAACCACATGACAGATGTGCTTCAAGGCGGAGGCAGAATTGAGATAAGAGGCTTCGGCAGTTTCTTCACTAAAAGCTATAAGCCCTATAGCGGTAGAAACCCTAGAACCGGGGAGACAGTACAAGTTGGAACCAAAAAGCTTCCTCACTTTAGACCAAGCAAGGAACTCAAAAAGAAGTTGAATGAGGGCGGAAAATTCTGATATAACGAATATATAAACTGTTGCTACCCCTTTCAAATTTTATTTCCAACTCTTAAAGAAGACCACTGTGGTTTTATACATTTTCAATTAAGTGCACTTGATGCCTCTGTAAAAGCGGATTCTAGTCGCTAATTCCAGAAAAGATGAGATCGCTTTGCTAGCGCTTGCGATCACAACTATAGGCGGAATAGAAATGCCTCCTGTCTTAGTAAATTATCAAATCACGATTGTAGAGGCTAACCTGAGCCTATGGTGGGATTAATCGAACCGTGCTCGCCCCTAACTATGGCAGACACAGGGGGTCTGCGCCTACATTAAACACGTTTACGATTTTAAGCATTCAGTTCATTGACAACTTTTTTCCTTAGGATAGGATTTTAGCCTGCTATGGCTATTTTAAAAATCCTCACCTATCCCGATCCTAAGCTCAAGAAGAAATCCTCACCCGTAGAAAAGATTGACAAGGAGATCGAAAAACTCATTGATGATATGACAGAGACAATGTACGACGCCCCAGGAGTAGGATTAGCCGCCCCACAGGTAGGTGTGAATCTAAGGGTAATTGTAGTTGATATTTCCGCTAGAGAGCAGGATTCACCCGGTCTTATCGAACTTATAAATCCTGAGATAATATCATCAGAGGGCGTGATGGTAGGGGAGGAAGGCTGTCTAAGCATTCCGGGATTCTCTAGCGAGGTAAAAAGAAAGGCAAAGGTTAAGGTTAAAGGGCTTAATAGAAAGGGACATTTCATTGAGCTTGAAGGAACCGGCCTGCTCGCGCGTGCCTTCCAGCATGAGATAGACCATATAGATGGAATTCTTTACATAGATAGGCTTAGTAGATTAAAGAGGGAACTACTGAAGAAGAAGATCGTGAAGGCTCTTGCTAGCGAAGCCTAGGCAGCCTTTTTTACACGTCCAGATTTAATACAGTTAGTACAGACCCTGATTCTTCTTACCTCTCCGCTTTCAAGACGTGCTTTAACCCTTCTAAGATTAATGTTCCATCGCCTCTTAGTCTTGTTATTTGCGTGACTTACATTGTGTCCGTAAAGAGGCTTTTTCCCACAAACTACGCATTCTTGTGACATTTATAGACCCTTCTTTATCAAATAAGTGAACTCAATATACCCAGTAAGGCAGGTCATTTCAAGCTAAAGGTTTTAATACACCACATAAAACTCACTTGAGTGTGAGTGAGAAATTAAGTGTAGCGGAGATCTTTAGCCCTCCACATATGTTATGGAAACCTGAAGGTTTCCGCTACAATTTATATTCTTGTGCCGAACTCATGTTAAATCCGGTAATTGTGTTCTCATCCTTTCTCTTTTCCTAAATACATCTCTGGATTCTTGTCAAATGTGACCTTGCATCCTTTAGCGCAAAAATAATATATTTTTCCTCTATACTCGGACGTTGCCTGAGCCTTCTTCTCATCTACATCCATGTTGCATACTGGGTTTTTTGGCATTGTGGCTTTCCTCTTTTGAAATCTTATATCATTTTCGCTTGAAACATGGTTAAATATGATGGAATAATAACAAAGTATATTTAATTGGTTAATAATTGAGAAAGGTAAGAATGGGAAAGAAAATAGCTAGCCTGGCTTTACCAAGAGCTGTCAGAGAATTTCACGAGCTGTACCGAACCAGAATATCTATAGGTTATACTAAGACTTGCTCCTGTGAGTCAAACCATCTTAACTGCATGACAGCAAAAGACTGGATCAAATGTCAGATTGACTTTTAGCATTGCTTTATTGAGAAGGAGGTAAACAATGATGGAGTTAACCAAAGAACAAATAAAACGTCAAGATTTTGTTGATAGATCCATTTACGAGTTATTCAAAAATGTTAACCCTTCAAATCGTGAGATTGAGTGGAATATTGAAATGATAGCCGACTTGAGAGATAAAATTCGATATTGGATTGTGGAATATCTCAATCTCACTGATGAGATGAGCTTCTACCCTTTCATCAGGGAGTAATTATTTATGGAGATTTTGGAATCTCAGATTGAAGACATTTTAGTTAGCTCACCCGCATTGCTTCAAAGTATTTTAAACCTTAAAGATGAACCAAGTCTATTGACGCGTCAGATGATGATCCCATCGGGTAGACTTGACCTTCTCTTCGCCTACCAAACAAGGCTTTTGTTAGTAGAACTAAAAGTCATTGCATTTCGACAAGAATTCATAAGGCAGATCTTAAACTACAAAAGTGACCTTACGACTTACCAGACGAATGGTAAACTCTTACGTGGTGAGATTCAGCCATACCTTCTCTGCACCTCTGCAAGTGAAACTCAAAGGGAAACTGCCGCAACAAAAGGTATAATCTGCTTTGATTACAACCCTGAGGAAGTTTTACACTATTTTTACCAAAATCTCCGACCCATTGCTTTTTTTGCAGAGATCAAACCAATAGACATCGGAATCTGGAACTTGCATCTAGTTCATGATTTCATCTATTTCTTAGAAAAGGTCAACAGTGTAGATCAACTCCGCAGTCTTGTTAAGGGTTCCTCAAAAACGCTATATAACAAAATAAAATTTGCCAATGAACTACGGTTAATAGAATGGTTACCTAATCAAGACTTAATAAAGCTCTCTAAACTTGGCTCCGAATATGTTAAACAAAAAGATAGCCATCTGCCAAGCCGGTTGAGCGAGGAGCAAATCGGGATTTTGAGAAAGTTTGTTATACAAAATCCGTTTGAGTCTAGCATTATATTGGGTGTTGCTTCTATTGTTGAGGCTACTTTCGCTCTGGCAAAAAATACCTATCCAGTTCCTATGTCTTGGCTTATAGAGTATTTCAGTTACTATGCGGGCAAATACTTCGATTGGCAAACAAAGAAAGCCAAATACAATGCAACTAGGATGTATTCAAATTATGCGGTAGATCTGGGATTGTTGGCTAAATCAGGAGAATCGATTTACATTACACCAGATGGATTTCGGTTTACTATCCAGTTGCAACTACATAAGAGCTTGAAAATGCTAGAAGCAATGTAGTTTGTTTTTATCTTTGATGCTCCATCTAGGAATAACTACTGGTGGCGTTGAAAATACCCTTGAAGATTTGCTTGGCATTCGACAGAACAATGTATCAAATCCAAACGCATCTGAATGCGAACTCAAGTGCCAACCTGCTCGTGGATTTCGACGCAAGAACAGGACACAATCACGGAACAAAATTTAGGTTAAGGCAAAATGCAAGACCGGATCTTTATTCGCTCATCCAAGAAGTCACGTAAAGGGGAACACAGCTAACTCATAAACTCTGCAAAGTTTAGTTGTTTAAGAGTCTTTTCCTCTTAACCACAATCTTAGTTTCTCTACCTATAGCTCCACTTTGCGTAATCGCAAAGCATTTCCTATGACCGATACTGAGCTAAAGCTCATGGCGGCGCTGGCGATTATTGGACTGAGAAGCAACCCGAAAACAGGATAGAGTATTCCTGCAGCAATAGGCACTCCCAGCGCATTGTAAATGAATGCAAAAAAGAGATTCTGGCGTATATTACGCATTGTGGCTCGGCTGAGTCCCCTTGCCCGCGCTATGCCACGCAAGTCTCCTTTCACGAGGGTTACCCCAGCGCTCTCTATGGCTACATCCGTACCTGTTCCCATCGCTATTCCTACCTGAGCCTGAGCAAGAGCAGGCGCATCGTTAATGCCATCCCCTGCCATGGCAACCATGCGACCCTCCGCCTGAAGGCGCTTTACTATCTCGCCTTTTTGCTGAGGGAGCACATCCGCCTCGACCTCATCTATACCCAACCTTCGAGCCACTGCCTCTGCGGTGACCCTATTATCACCTGTAAGCATGAGTATCCGTATACCGTCTTCGTGAAGCATCCGGAGCGCCTCGGGAGTTGACCCCTTTATCGGGTCGGACACCCCTATAAGCCCTGCCGGTTTGCCATCAACTGCAACAAACATCACAGTCTCGCCCTCCTTTCGCAAAGCCTCAGCGCGCTCAAGGAGACCGCCAGCCTCGATATTCAGTTGCTCTAATAGCTTACCGTTGCCGAGTGCGATAACACGACCGTCTACCCTTCCGACAACGCCTTTTCCAGTGATTGACTCAAATTCCTGAGCCTCTGAAAGCCTCAGGTTCTTACTCTGAGCGTAAGACACTATGGCTTGAGCCAGAGGGTGCTCACTGGATCGCTCGAGGCTTGCAGCTAAACGTAGTAGCTCTGACTCTTCCCAACCTGATGACGGCACCAGCCGCGTAAGACGCGGCTTACCCTCCGTGAGCGTGCCGGTCTTATCCACGATAAGGGTGTCAACCTTCTCCAGAACCTCAAGGGCTTCTGCATTCTTTATTAGCACGCCCGCCGTGGCTCCACGACCTGTGCCAACCATAATAGACATCGGAGTAGCAAGTCCCAGGGCGCATGGGCATGCAATTATGAGAACGGCTACTGCATTGACTATGGCATGAGCCAGACGCGGCTCAGGACCAATGAAACTCCATACGATGAATGTAACGACAGCTATCAGTATAACGGCGGGAACAAAATAAGAAGAGACAATATCTGCAAGGCGCTGAATGGGAGCGCGGCTTCGCTGAGCCTCACTTACCATTCGAACGATCTGAGCCAGGAGTGTCTCGCTCCCCACCCTTACAGCCTGCATGACAAAGCCGCCTGTGCCGTTCACAGTGCCCCCTACTACCTTATCCCCTCTCCTCTTTTCTGTCGGAATAGGCTCGCCGGTAATCATAGACTCATCTACAAAGCTCTCGCCATCTATGACCATACCATCGACGGGCACCTTCTCTCCCGGGCGAACCCGGAGCCGATCACCGGGCTTAATCCTATCGAGAGGAGTTTCTTCTTCTGTCCCGTCATCTCGTATAACCCTCGCAGTCTTTGGGGCAAGCCCGAGAAGCGCTTTAATAGCACTGCTAGTCTGGCTACGCGCTCGGAGCTCTAAAACTTGACCCAAAAGCACAAGCGCTACAATTACTGAAGCTACCTCGAAATAGACCCCTACCTCGCCGTCCTGACTACGGAAGGAGTCAGGAAATATATCCGGGAAAAAGGTCGCAACCACGCTGTACCAGAAAGCAACCCCTGTGCCCATTGCAATGAGGGTGAACATGTTAAGACTACGATTAATTATTGATGCCCAACCGCGCTTAAAGAAGGGCCACCCTGCCCATAGCACTGCGGGGGTAGCAAGTGCAAGTTGAATATATATTAGAACGCGGGTTGATAGAACTTCCTGTACAGGTTTGCCTGGAATCATGTCAGACATAGCAAGAAAGACAAGCGGGATTGTGAGGACGAGACTGATTTTGAATCGGCGCGTCATGTCCAGAAGCTCTTCGTTTCTTTCTTCACCTGAGATCGTTCTAGGCTCCAAAGCCATTCCGCAAATAGGGCAAAAGCCCGGCTCGTTACGCACTATCTCCGGGTGCATTGGGCAGGTGTACTCTACCTTTATCGCCGGGGCTGAGATGGCAAGAGGCTCAAGCGCCATGCCGCACTTTGGGCAGGCACCTGGCTCATTCTGCCTAATCTCAGGGTCCATAGGGCAAAGGTATCGTTTTTCTTCTAATCGTTGGATTTCAGTTTTTTTATTAGGTATAGTGGCTGGTTGAGTTAAGTACCTAGCAGGCTCAGCCTTAAATTTCTCCAGGCAGTGTGGATTGCAGAAGAAGTATGTTTCCCCCATGTACTCATAAGAGGCTGAAGCAGATTCAGGATATATTTCCATGCCGCATACCGGGTCTTTCACCATCTTAGTGCTTGCAATTTTTTATAGTTTCCATATTGAAGTTCTCCTAAACAGGATTCTGATGGAAGAATCAATGTGTGTATAACATTTATATCAAATCTTTCCTGATGTTTCAAAGACATCGAGGAGCTCCGTTATTACTCGTGCCCTGTCAACCTGCTTTTTTGACCTTATTGCTGTTGTCACACAGCTTTCCAGATGACCTTTAAGTATAAGGACATTTACCTTATCTATCGCGCTCTCTACAGCAAGGGTTTGTTTTATAATTTCAATGCAGTATTTATCCTCTTCTATCATTCTTTGAATGCCACGGATATGTCCCTCTATGCTCTTTAACCTTTTAATTATCTTCTCCTTATCTTGCAAATTAACCTCCTTTAGCCATTCTCTCCAATAAGTATGGACAAAAGCATTAACCAGACATAAGTTTCATATCGGATGAGGGGGAAGGAATCTAAAAACGAGATTCCTCAATACACCTTTGTCTGACCCCTCGACAAGCTCAGGGCTCACGACGAAGCTTTGACCTAACTAATCCTTGAGCATAATAGATTATCCCACCCATGGGGGGAGGGGTTGGATTATAATAATCATATATTACACCTCTGTCAAGTTACCG
>JAKEHC010000050.1 GCA_022615255.1 Candidatus Dadabacteria bacterium
AAACGTGAGATTGATAGACTAATACAAGAAACTTTTGATAAGAAATCGGAGAAAAGCGCCGGAGTAACCTACGGTAACATTCTTAAATGATCTAATACGCCAGCCATACCAAATTATTTAGTTACCGAAATCTATGTATAATATGTGTCAAGTTTGATATCAAGCCTCATTTATTTTAGAATCATCAAGTCACTTAAGAGACAGATTAAGTTTTAATGGACAAGCGAAATATATGGAAAGGTGGTTTGGAATAGCTCTCATTGTAGTTTTATTATGGGGACTTGGAAGCTTTTTTGGTAAATTAGCCCTGATAAAAGATATACCTTACAGAGTATATCTATTTGAGGGCATCGGAACACTAATCGTATTAATATCCTTCGTCCTTTTTAAAAAGGTAGAAATATTTACAAATTTCTCTTTCAATATTTATGCGTCTTTAATGGGTATATGCTGGGGGTTAGGGACAATATTTTTCATTATTGCTTTACATTCTTCGAAACTTTCTGTGATAGTACCTATAACAGCAATTTATCCTGCTATTACTGTCCTACTTTCTCTACTCTTTTTACAGGAGCGCTTGGAGCTAAAAGAGATTATTGGGATAGTATTCGCAATGCTCTCAATAGTGTTCTTGGCTAAATGAATCTTCTCACCTAAAACGTCATTTTATACCCTTAGCCATTTTGAATAATCAGTGTATAGGGATACAACTCACCTTGCGCATAAAACATAGGTCAGATACAATTTTGAAATAAAGAGTCTCCATATATGCCCAAACTCACAATAGATGGGAAAGAAGCTGAGGTTCATGATGGATTAAACCTTATCCAGGCTGCCGCCCTGATCGGGATTGAAATACCCCACTTCTGTTATCATCCTGCTTTAAGCGTAGTTGCTCAATGCAGGCAGTGTCTAATAGAGATTGAAGGCGTTCCAAAGGTAATGCCTGCCTGCAACATCTTTGTTAGGGATGGACTCATTGTTAAAACGAACACCCCTAAAGCGCTCAAAGCAAGGGAAGCCGTAGTCGAATTTACGCTTATAAACCATCCGCTTGATTGTCCTGTTTGTGATAAAGGGGGCGAGTGCCCGCTTCAGCTTACCGCCTTTAAGCATGGTCCTGGCTACAGCAGATTTGACGGCCCGGAGGAAAAAAAGGTAAGAAAGAAATACTTCCTTAGTGAAAAAATAATGTATGACCCAAATCGCTGTATCATGTGTACAAGATGTGTGAGATTTACGGATGAAATTACTAAAACCGGAGAGCTTGGATATGACGGACGAGGATTCAGAAAAAAGATAGTCATTTTCCCTGGTAAAACTGTTGACAATGAGCTTTCTGGGAATGTGATTGATCTCTGTCCGGTTGGCGCGCTACTCAGTAAAGATACCCTTCACGAAGAGCGTGTCTGGTATTGGAAGTTCACAGATACTATATGTCCACTTTGCAGTAACGGTTGTAATATCACAGTAGGGGTTGATCCAAGAAAGGGTCGTGTTGCCAGGGTTCGACCGAGGGTAAACCTAGATGTTAACGATTACTGGATATGCGACAGGGGAAGATATGAATTTAAGAAGGTTCAAGATGAAAACCGCCTAAGGGAACCACTTATTAGAAGAGGAGAAAGCCTTCAAACTGCTACATGGGATGAGGCATTCGATCTTCTATCAAACGAGATTATAAGGGTAAAAAATGATCCCTCAAGCTCTATTGTATTCGTGGCATCCCCCATGCTCACAAATGAAGAGTATTATTTTTTTAAAAAACTAGCCGAAATTCTCAATATTAATAAACCAGTTATTCGTACAACCCATTTTGATGGAGAAAAAAAGTATGGTCTTATAAGCCAGGACCCCTTTCCTAACAGCAGAGGCTCAATGGAGCTTGGTCTCGCTTCAGACAAAGAAGGATTGCATGCACTTATAAATTCCCTTTATGAAGAAAAGGTAAAAGCGCTCTACGTTGTTGGTGAAGACCTATTCAGCGCAGTTAAAGAAAGCGAAAGGGCAAAGTTGAGAGACGTACTATCTAGGCTTTCTTTTCTTGCCGTTCAAGACTTTAGGATCACCGAAACGACAAGATTAGCCAATCTTATTATTCCCGGCGCAAGCCCTTATGAAAAGGATGGAACATATACAAACGATATGGGTAGGGTGCAGAGAATTAAAAAGGCGATTTCTCCGCCAGGGAATGCAAAACCTGATTGGGAGATCCTGAGCATTCTGATAAGAAGGTTTCAAGGAAAGGGCTTTAGTTACGTAAACCCACCCCAAATTATGCTAGAGATTGCAGAAACGGTTCCTGCTTTTAATGGAATAAACTACGATAAGATAGGAATGCTTGGCGTACCTATAGTGGCTCGTAATTAGTCAATTCTTGTTCGCTCGCTAAACTCGAATCACTTTTAAAAAGAGAACATAACAAAAAATGCCCTGGGTTGAAATTGGAATCTCCGTTATAAAAATCGCTCTGCTTTTATTTGTTGTACTTACCCTTGTTGCCTATTTAAGCTATGCAGAAAGGCGGGTAAGCGCCTTTATCCAAGATAGATTAGGCCCAAACCGTGTTGGTCCCCTTGGGCTCCTTCAGCCCCTCGCCGATGGCTTAAAATTCATTTTTAAAGAAGATATTATTCCCGAAGGGGCGAATAAGACCTTTTATATCCTGGCTCCAGCTTTTTCTCTCGTTACCTCAATAATTGCACTTGCTGTAATTCCTATAGGTTATGGGTTTAACACCACCTTTTTTGGTGCTCTCAAAGAGCCTTTTCAGGTGAGACTTCAAATAGCAGACATAAATGCTGGGCTCCTTTATGTGCTTGCCATTACATCACTGGGTGTTTATGGAGTAGTCCTCGGTGGCTGGTCGTCGAATAGCAAATACTCGCTCCTCGGGGGCATCCGCTCCGCGGCACAGATGATAAGTTATGAACTTTCCCTTGCGCTTTCCATTATAGGCGTAATAGCGATCGCTGGTTCATTAAGACTGTATGACATAGTTGACGCGCAGGCGAAGGTTTGGTTTTTGATTCCACAGGCATTGGGTTTTCTTGTATTTATGGTGTCCTCTTTTGCGGAGACAAATCGTCTTCCATTTGACCTTCCCGAAGCGGAGCCTGAGCTAGTTGCCGGATACCATACGGAATACAGCAGTATGAAATTTGCCATGTTCTACATGGCAGAATATACAAACATGATAACTGCGTCCGCCCTAGCGGTCGCACTCTTTCTCGGTGGATGGTTTCCTCTACCCTTCGGAGGCTGGTTCGGCATTGATATTGAAAAATATTGGTTTCTTCCTCCAATTGTTTTTATAGGAAAGGTTCTCTTATTGTTATTTTTCTTTATATGGGTTAGGTTTACACTTCCAAGGTTCCGCTACGATCAGCTTATGCGACTCGGTTGGAAGGTACTATTCCCGCTTGCAGTGCTAAACTTGATTGCAACAAGCGCAATCATGGTGTTTGTGTATAAGTAAAGAGTAATTGTAGTATTTGGCCACAAAGGTACAAAGGGAAGGTATTAGCTGTAAAGCAGACTCAGAAGCCAGAGACCAGAATAAAGAATTCAGAATAAATAAAGAGTAAAGACGCAACATTTTGCGTCTCTACTTCTGATTTCTAACGTCGTGTCTTAGTGTTTTCGTGGCAATAGGTTTTCCTGGAACAAAAAATGCCTCAATTTTCTCTTATCACATTCGACTGCTATGGAACCCTGATTGATTGGGAATCAGGAATGAAGGATGCTTTATACAACCTCACTAAAAATAGAAATCTTTCCCTAGATATTGAACCCCTTCCTGAAAGATATATAGAGATTGAATTAGAGATAGAAAAGCAGGTTTATCGTAAATACAGTGAAGTTTTAGGGCTCAGCATAAGAAAATTATTTGAAGAGATAGGCATCATACTGACTCCTCAGGAAGAAAGGATATTTGCAAACAGTATTACTACATGGCTCCCCTTTGAAGAAACAACCGGCGTTCTAAGAAAGCTTAAAGAAAAATACAAACTCGCTATACTCTCTAACATAGATGAAGATTTAATTAAACACTCGATTAAACTAATCAGCATAGATTTTGACGGCGTTATCACAGCGGAGCAGGTAAAATCCTATAAGCCCTCACACGCTCACTGGAAAAGAATGATGGATTTCTTCAAAATTCCAAAAGAAAGCGTCCTACATGTTGCAGCTAGCTATCTACATGATATAGTTCCCGCTAAAGAACTGGGCTTTCAAGTTGCGTGGATTAACAGAAAGAATGAAATGTCAAAAGGAAATATTAAACCCGATTATGAATTTAGAGATCTGAGACCCCTGATAAGCCTGCTCCTGTAGTGATAAAACTATAATAGTTTTTCAGTTAATCTTTTAACGTGCATAAGGTTCTTATCTTCACACGGAATCCTTTCTTTGTACCAGCTCTTTTGATTAAAGCCACTTTAGAGGCTATAGTGAACCGTGAAGATGTGGAATTAGTCGGTATATGTATCGAAAAGCCTACAAATTTTTACCAACAAATATATCGATATTTGCAAATTTTTTTAAAAAGAAAAATAAAATCTTTCTTCGATTCGAACCAAAAACATTTATACAGGGTCCCCTTGCCATTCAATCTACTCCGATTAGCACATAGGTACAACTTTCAGATATTCTTTCCGCCAGAGGGAAAAATCAACCATCCTGGATTCATCAATGAACTCAAAGCTGAAATCAAGCCCACCATCGCCCTATCCTATTTCTGTATGCAAAAATTTAGTCCTCCTCTGCTTGAAGTCTTTGAGCATAAAGCTAACTACCACAACGGGCTTCTACCTAAATTTAGAGGACTAGAATCTACACAATGGTCTGTATATCATGGAGAGAAGGAGACGGGCTTCGCCTTTCATAAAATGACGGAAAACTTCGATGAAGGTCCCATATTAATTGAAGGAAGGGTTCCAATGAAACCCCGTGCCAGGATTCTTGACCTTGAATATGAAAAAGCAATCTTAGCTACGAAATATATCCCCCAACTCCTGAACATGTTGATAAATAATGACCCCGGTAAACCGCAGGAAGGTGAAAGCCAATATTTCTCGCAAATGGATGGTTTGGAAATTAGAAAAATCGCCGATCCGTCAGAACACTCCAGCACAGAGCTGGTAAGAAGATTGAAGGCTTTCGACTATCTTGATATAAATATCGATGGGAACTGGCATAAAATTACTAAACTTGAAACAATCTCTTCATCAACTAAAGTTCAGGGCAAACTACATTTTCGCACCAGTGATGGAATGATCATGCGCCCGGCGCGATTTAATTACTTACCCCGTACCATGTACCAGATTTTGAATCTGGTAAGACAGCGCTGACCTTAAAAACTCCAAAAATGTGTAATAGGAAAAAACTTAAATTGGTGTTTGCCACTGTGAAAGAATGTTTAAATGCCGATGAGAAATTACTTCTTGATTTTATAAATCAGCCTAAATATCGAGATTTCTCACGTTGAGAGCGTTCTTCTCTATGAACTCCTTTCTTGGTTCAACCTGATCGCCCATTAATATAGTGAAGATTTCATCAGTTTGAACTGCATCTTCAACCCTTACCTGCTTGAGCACACGAGTCTCCGGGTTCATTGTAGTTTCCCAGAGCTGTTCCGGGTTCATCTCGCCAAGACCTTTATACCTCTGTATAAACATCCCCTTCTTCCCACGCGTGAGAATGTATTCCGTAACCTCTTTGAGGCTTCCGAGCTTAGTTTCTCCGCTTTGTTTCTCCTTATGACCATCCTCCTGAGACTCGGAACCCGATACTAAAACGAAATAAGGGGGATCGCCGACCTGCTTAATAGTGTCGCGGAGATTTTTAATCTCTACAAAATCAGGTGAGTTTAAGAAATCAAAATCAATTACTGTGTTTCTGTTTCTACCGTTTTCCTTAAAATGATAAACAACCTTCGAGCAGTTATGCTCTTCGTCCTCTTCCAAATCCCAATCAAGCGCCGAAATATCCGCATATCGTTTCTCAACCCATTTTTTGATTGCTTTTAGATGCTCATCGAGCTCCGACTCGTTCCCAATCTTTAGATGGCTCTTTCTAAAGCTATCCCTGCTTGCAAATGCATCAACTATTCTAGTATCCCTTCCCCATCTTCCCAGCCTCTCGATAATCTTCCCATAAGATATAGATTTTTTGATAATATCTAGAAACTTATCACCTTTTATCTCTTTATATTCCCCATTCCTGTTGACCCTTAGGACAACTTCTTCAATACCAATCTGAAGAAGATGATTATCAAACTCGTGATCGTCCTTGAGATACCTTTCCTCCTTGCCACGTTTAATCCTGTATAGCGGGGGCTGAGCCACATAAAGATATCCTTTCTCAATAATCTCAGGAACCTGCCTATAAAAGAATGTGAGAAGTAGCGTCCGGATATGAGAGCCATCAACATCAGCGTCACTCATAAGGATTACTCTGTGATAGCGTAGTTTCGAGATATCAAAATCATCGCTTCCTATGCCTGTGCCAAGTGCAGTAATCATAGTCCTAATCTCTTCATTGCTGAGCATCTTGTCAAACCTTGCCTTTTCAACATTTAGGATCTTCCCGCGGAGTGGAAGAACGGCTTGATTGAACCTTGCCCTCGCCTGTTTTGCAGACCCTCCTGCCGACTCTCCTTCAACGATGAAAAGCTCTGCATACTGCGGGTCGCGTTCCTGACAATCGGCAAGTTTCCCCGGGAGCGAGCCCGAGTCGAGGGCGCTCTTTCTTCTTGTAAGTTCGCGTGCTTTTCTGGCAGCCTCCCTTGCACGCGCAGCCTCTACTGTCTTCTCAATGATTTTTCTGGCAACTGAAGGGTTTTCTTCAAGAAATGCCCCTAGCTTCTCGTTAAGAAGCGTCTCTACAATTCCTTTAACCTCTGTATTCCCTAGCTTGGTCTTTGTCTGCCCTTCAAATTTTGGGTTTGGAAGTTTTACATTTATAACTGATGTAAGACCCTCTCTCGTGTCCTCTCCTGTTAGCAATACCTTTGCGTTTTTAAGAAGCCCCTGATCCTCAGCATACTTATTTATAGATCTAGTAAGCGCGCCTCTGAATCCAGTGAGATGCGTACCACCTTCAATGTTATTAATGTTATTCGCATAACAAAATATGGTTTCTGTATATCCATCATGATACTGTAGCGCAACCTCTACGATTATGTCATCCCTCTCCCCAGAGATATAAATAGGTTTCGGGTGAAGGATGTTTTTATTCTTGTTGAGCTCCTGAACAAAGGCAGCTATACCACCTTTGTAATAAAATTCCTGTTCCCTTCCATCGCGCTCATCTATAAGTTTTATTCTTAATCCGCTGTTTAGAAACGCCAGCTCCCTGATTCTGTGAGCGAGCGTATCATAGTTGAATTCATTAACCTCGAATATTTGAGTGTCTGGTTTAAATCTTATTTTCGTTCCGCTTCTTCTTGTCTTTCCAGTCTCCTTTAATTCTGATACAGGCTCCCCTCTCTCGTATTTTTGATACCAGACTCTCCCCTCTCTTCTTATCTCAAGAGTAAGATACTCGGAAAGAGCATTTACAACCGTTACCCCGACACCGTGAAGACCGCCTGAAACCCTATACACCTTTCCATCAAATTTCCCCCCGGCATGAAGCATAGTCATAACCACCTCAGCGGCGGATTTTCCGGTATCTTCATGTATGTCAATCGGTATACCACGACCGTTATCCTCAACTGTCACGCTGCCATCCGAATGGATAGTTACATTGACCTCGTCACAAAACCCGGCAAGGGCTTCGTCTACACTGTTATCAAGAACCTCAAAAACGAGGTGATGAAAGCCCCTTGTGCTTGTATCTCCGATATACATATCCGGGCGTTTTCTTACAGCCTCTAGCCCCGGAAGGACCTTAATCGCTTCCGCAGTATAAGAATTATCTTCTTTGTATTGCTTTCCTTCCATTACCCTTTCCGTTTCTAAATTAGACCACCTTCATTATTAAATTGGGAACTCATAAATGTTACCATAAAACTCGCTAAACGCAAAGAAAATCAAGGGGTTTCGTAGGGTCAAGGAAATTACAGTTGTCTGTATATTTTTCAGAAATTCCATTGTGTACACACTCACTCTATTAAGCCTAAACTCCATAAAGCGACCTCTATCATCTGTCAATCGCGAGCGAAGCAATCCCTTAATTGTAGTTAGATTGCTTGTCGTGGAATTTATCCTGAACGAAGTCGAAGGACTCTCTCGCAATGACAACCCTTTTCTATCAGCCCTTGAGAGAGGGCTAAGAAATCTTGCTTTGTTAGCGAAGAGTTATTATTTACGACCTTAATTTGATTCAGACCTTTGGTGGTGTAATACCTATCTGTTTTTGATATTTACCCTTCTTATCAGCGTAAGACACCTCGCATTCCTCGTCAGCCTCAAAGAATAGAACCTGAGCTATTCCCTCATTGGCATAAATCTTGGCTGGAAGCGGTGTAGTATTTGAAATCTCCAATGTGACAAACCCCTCCCATTCAGGCTCAAAAGGGGTTACGTTTACAATTATTCCACACCTTGCATAAGTGGATTTGCCGACGCAAAGCGTAATCACGCTTCTAGGGATCCTGAAATACTCAACCGTTTTTGCGAGTGCAAACGAGTTTGGTGGAATAATACAAGTATCAGATTTAATGGACACAAAAGACTTTTCATCAAAACCCTTGGGGTCAACGACAGTGTTATAAACATTCGTAAAAACCTTGAACTCATTGCTTACCCTGATGTCATACCCGTAAGCCGATAAGCCATAGGATATAACGCCTTTTGTCATCTGTTCCTCGATAAATGGCTCTATCATCTTATGGTTGAGAGCCATTTTTCTTATCCAGTGATCGGGCTTCACACCCATGTTTTTTCGCTCCTTTCGATATTATATTAGGAATTAGAGGGAGACTACCATACTTGTGGGTCTTACTCAATGAACTCATCTCAATCTGTACATAAAGAAGCCTGCTCTACAATAAACACACCTTATCACTTATTTGCAATAAAATAACTATTTATAAAGTCATGTGGTAACTGTTTAACTTCGACTTTATTAAAGCCGGCTTCCTTCAGCATTTTTAAGGCTAACTCCTCACCCCATGCCGCGCCAAGTCCGGCGCCACCCTGCGCTAGTGAAACCGTCATACAATGCATGCAAGACATCGTATATATTAATGGCGCAATCTGATGGTCCAAGTTTTTATGGACATAACTGGATCCCGCTATGTCCTGCATTAAAAAGGTACCGTCTGGACGAAGAGCATTTGAAATTTCTCTGAGCACTTTATCCGGCTTTGCCTGATCATGAATAGCATCAAATACAGCTATTAGATTAAAACGTTCGGAGGCTCCGATATTCGACACATCCTTTACTTCGAATTTAACATTAGTAAGGCCACTCTTTGTTGCCTCAGAGCGTGCTGTATTTATAGCCTCTTCCGAAATGTCATAACCAATAAATTTGCTGTTGGGAAACTCAGAAGCCATTTGATTTAAAGCCCTTCCACTGCCACAACCTACTTCAAGAACCTCTATACCCCTTCGTAATGATTCAGGAAGACCTGGAACCAATGGCAAGATATGGTCAATCAAGGCAGAAACAACAGTCTGTGCACTTTCCTCAGCCATAACCTCATGAAAGCGATTATACGATGAGTATGGAACGCCTCCTCCCTTCTTGAAACATTCAACTATCTCATCCTCAACCTCTCCAAGAACAGAGAGCCACTGTGTAGTCACTGCAAGGTTATTTGGTGTGGCGGCTCGTGTTAATAATGCCGCATGTTCTCTAGGAAGTGAGTAAGTCTTATCTTCAGGGTTATAATATACTATTCTCCCCGTTACCATAGCGCCTAGCCACTCTTTAACGTACCTCTCATTTAGCCCCGCTTTAGCGGCAATCTGCTCACTTGTAGATCGCGGCATCTCAGCCATGGTGTCAAAAAGCCCCGTTCTATGCCCTATGGAGATCATTAGGTTAAGAGCACCGGCATTATAAATTTCTATCATTTTTTTCATAAATACATTCATTTTGAACTGATCTAGTTCTTTTGTTTCTCGCATTGTCGTAATTGCCTCCTTCAATTTTGTTTAACGTTTACTATTCCGCATGGTGACACACAGCTTCTATATTATGACCGTCTGGATCCAACACAAAAGCGCCATAATAATTTGGGTGGTACATTTCCCTTATACCAGGAGCACCGTTATCTATGCCGCCTGCTTTGATAGCCGCCTCGTAAAACTCCTTCACATTTACCCTACTTTTACCTCGGAATGCAACATGAACCTTTGGCTTTGTAATTCCTCCCTCGTGAACCCAGAAATCAGTATTGCATATATCACAATGGAGAATAGTAATTGTTTCGATTCCGTTTCAAAATCAAATCACTATCCGGTCAGTCTGTAGAAGTATCAGAGTGGATTTTCTATTGACAGCACTTCAATCGTTGCTCTAATTGCGGTCGACCGCAAGTTAGTTCATTACGTTGTTAACGAAAAAGCTTTTTCTAAAGCTTCGGGCAAACTAATTGGAACGAAATATTCTGCTGGATATAGATAATCCTCACCTGATTCATCAATCACTCGAATATATTGATGTTTAGCAGCGTGTGTATCAGGTAATATTCGATAGATTTTTCGTACCTCCAATGATGCAGGATAACCTTCGTTCCTGATGCAAACGGCAAATTGTGTTGCTAAATTATGTTGCTTCATAATTAACCTTCCAAAATACGTTTGATTTTGATTTCCTTTTTACCAATACCATGAGCCTCGTACCAATGTACCTCGGCTTTGCATATCCTACCATCTTTAAGGTGAATCGTCGCGATTCCTTTTAGCTTCCTCCAACGGCCCGCGCCATAAATCTTTCGCAATCTTGCAATCTCATGAATCGAGCCGCTTATAGCAATTGTCTCAATCTCGGTGATTTCCCCGATTACTTCGAAGTTCATCTATTGATAACTATTACTGGCAGCTTCGATTCTTAATGAAGACCTAAGCATTGATTATACGGTTTTATATATACAAAGCAAAAGCTGTTGTAAATCAAACCTTGAAATTTTAGTTCGACCACTCAGAAGCATATTCTTCTCGACTCCTATTTTTAGATGAGCACAAACGGAATTACTGCAGTATGGAGAAATTAAAGTTTGTATAAACATTAAACATACTGTTATGTCTTCCATTAAGACTATCATATAAGTTCTTCTTGATATTAACCCCCCTCTTTTTTATAATCTAATGGTAGGAAAAACAATATGGACGCTTTATTAAGTATTTGTCTCGGAATTGGTTTAAGCGCCGCATGTGGCTTTAGAATATTTCTGCCTCTTTTAATAATGAGTATAGCTTCTCTCACCGGATTTATAAACTTATCACCAAGCTTCGAATGGATTGGAACATATCCGGCACTTG
>JAKEHC010000051.1 GCA_022615255.1 Candidatus Dadabacteria bacterium
TCTCTTTTCTGAAAAGCAATCAAGTGGTTCGTAAACGATGAGTGCGCCTTGAGCCACAAAGAAGTGATAAACCAAATTAAAAGTAAAGTCAACAAGAGGTGTTTCTTGAAATTAATCTTAAACTGCGTAGAATCTCTATTATTTGATTTTCAAAGGAGAAAGAATTTTGAGTGATCGAAATAGCTTAAAGGATAAATGGGCATTGATACTTGGTGCCTCAAGCGGTTTTGGCGAAGCGGTAAGCCTTAAGCTTGCGAAAGAAGGTATGCATATATTTGGAATACATCTAGATAGAAGAGCCACTATGCCAAAGGTAGAGGGTATTATCGGTCAAATTAGAGAAGCGGGGAGACACGTCACCTTCTTTAACATAAATGCTTCAGATCCCATAAAGCGCAAGGAAACATTAGATCAAATCGAAAAAATTCTAAAAGAGAATGGAAATCCTTCAGGCATAAAAGTCCTCCTCCACTCCTTAGCCTTTGGAACCCTAAAACCCTACATTTCATCCTCGCCGAATGAGATGGTAACAGACTCAAGCATGAATATGACCCTTGATGTTATGGCACATAGCCTTGTTTACTGGACTCAGGAATTAGTTTTTAGAAAACTAATAGCCTCAGGGGGAAGGATATTTGCCATGACAAGCGCTGGTGGACATAGGGTCTGGCCTACATATGGTCCAGTCTCTGCCGCCAAGGCAGCATTAGAAGCTCATATAAGGCAGCTTGCTGTTGAGCTTGCTCCCTTAGGAATAACAGCGAATGCCATTAGGGCAGGGGTAACCGATACGCCCGCTTTACGTAAGATTCCCGGCAATGAAACGATTATGACAAAAGCTCTTGAAGTAAATCCAAGCAGACGCCTGACAACACCAGAAGATGTAGCAGAAGCCATATTTGCACTCTCTCATAATGGCACCCACTGGATCACAGGAAACATTATTGGAGTTGACGGAGGTGAGGATTTAATTTGAATCGTCTTAGGATAATCGCCTTAAAACACGGTTATGTGTTTCACAACAAGTGCTAATCCTGGCTCATTCTAGGGATGCTAATTAAGAAAACTTATTAAATTTCTAACCGTTTTTAGACACAGGTTAAATTTAAACCAAATGGAAAATAAAATAAAAGTCTACAATACTCTCTCACAACAAAAAGAAGACCTGATACCCTATAACGGTAAGACTGTAAGAATATATGCATGCGGTCCGACCGTTTATAGCTCCGCTCATTTAGGGCACGGAAGAGCTGCCATTACCTTTGATGTAATAACGAGATTCCTGAGAAAAGTTGGCTATAAGGTAGAGTATGCTAGAAACTTCACAGATGTGGATGACAAAATCATAAATAAGTCAAGAGAAACTGGGATCCCCACTGAAGAAATAGCGCGAATATACACTGAAGAATACAAAAACGATATGTTCAATCTTGGTGTTGAAACCCCAACCTATGAGCCAAAGGTAACCGAATATATAACCGAGATAATTGACCTAATAAAAACAATTATTGAAAAGGGACATGCATATCCGTCCGGCGGTGACGTCTTCTTCTCAATAAAGTCATTCAATGGATATGGAAAGTTATCCAAGAGGACACCAGACGAAATGCTCGCAGGAATAAGGATTGACATAAACGAGAAAAAAGAGGACCCACTTGACTTTGCGCTTTGGAAAGGATCAAAGCCTGGCGAGCCTTGGTGGGAAAGCCCATGGGGAAAGGGACGACCAGGATGGCATATAGAGTGTTCTGCGATGAGCATGAAGCTTCTTGGAAAGAGCTTTGAGATACATGGAGGTGGTAAGGATTTAATCTTTCCCCATCATGAGAATGAAATTGCACAGTCCGAAGCCGCAACACGAGTTGAATTTGTAAAGTACTGGGTTCATAACGGGGTTATTCAGATAAACAGAGAAAAGATGTCAAAATCCGTTGGCAACATCATAAATGTTAAAGATGCGCTTTCTATATGGAGCAAAGAGGCGATTCGTCTTTTTTTACTTTCACATCATTATCAAAACCCTGCTGACTTTTCAGAAAGTGCGATGGACGAATCCGAGACTGCCCTAGAAAGGCTCTACATTATGCTTAAGCGTGCAAGTAACCTTACAATAGAAAGCAAAAAAGAAGATATAGAGCTTCAAAATAGCTTAAACCTTTTTAAAACAAAATGGATCGAGTCCATGTATGATGACTTCAATACTGCTGACGCTGTTGGACAGCTCTTTGATTTGGTAAGGGCAACAAATAGATCAATTGACGCTTTTGGCTGGACTACAACCTTAAAAGAAACCATTAAAGAAATCCGAAGCCTTGGTAGCACCTTAGGGATATTAGAGCTAAGCCCAGACGATTACCTTAAGAAGGAAAAATTAAGCAAGAAACCTATAGACATTGACGAAGAAGAAATAAGCCATCTCATAGAAGAGAGAACAGCCGCAAGAAAGCAAAAAAACTGGAAGCGTGCTGATGAAATCAGGACTTATCTAGACTCAATAGGAATAATATTAGAAGATACTTCGAAAGGTACGATTTGGAAGGTTAAAAGCTAAACCCAAATTCCAAGACACTCAAGAGCCCTCTTAAATGTAAAAGGAGCTTGGCTTTCCCCACGACAGCTATACCAGCAGGATGTGCACCTGGTCTTATCGAAAATCCCCGGATGGTACTCGCTACCATGAGCAACAACAGGCATCTCTGAACAGCGCTTTATGTGTCCGCTCGGGGTTACAGTAATCATGTTCAATCCGGCAAGGCAATCCGGTATCCCACCCTTTTCAAAGTACCTTGGGACCTCATTTAAATAATATTCGGTGGATACAACAACACCCTTCCATTTCCTTCTAAGCTCGTTAAGCTCCTCAACGATTTTTTTAACCCTTTCAAGCTGACCGTTTATGAAGTGATTTGTATTGTTGGTTTTCATTACAGAATACGAGCTATAAGATACCTTTACCCCCCACTCTTTGGCTTGGTGAGCGATATCAGTAATCTGGTCTAGATTGTCTTCCATTATAATTGTATTAAGTACGATATTGCTAGATATCTTACCAAGCTGAGGAATTATGTTTGATAAATGATCCCATAGCCCTGGAATTCCCCTATAGCTATCATGTCTTTTCCCAAGAAAATCAAGCGAAATAGATATCTGATCAAGCCCTGAATCAAAAAGTTCTTTAGCCTTTTCAATTGTGATAAGGTCGCCTTTTGTAACCATAGTTGTAAAAATAAATATAGAACAGTCTTTTATCTGCCTTACTATCTGAGGGAGGTCACGTCTTAGCATCGGCTCACCACCAGTGATAGATACTACAAGTGGGTTTATTCTTCTTATTATAGGGCGATAATCCGACAGTCGAACCTCATGCTTTGTTTCCCAATAGTCACAGAAATCGCAGCGGGCATTACAGAGCTTTGTTACCTCAAGGTTAACTAGTCTAGGTCGTCCTGTGGCTTGTATATATAGGAATTTAAGCGTTCCATTCAACCCACTTTTTAATCTCTGACTGAGCTCTAGCCTTTCAGAAATCATCCCTGACATTATAAGTATTATCGAGTAAGAGTCAAGCCACGAATTAGATCACCAAAAATGTTACCAAGACATACATCGTTAGATCACGAGAAATGTTACCGAAAGGTACAATGGCGCTTGTATGGACATGCAAGCGAA
>JAKEHC010000052.1 GCA_022615255.1 Candidatus Dadabacteria bacterium
GAGAATCTACATATAGGTGACATTTTTACTTTGCATCAGGGGTGACATATTCATTTTGTATTGACATACCTGTCTTATAGGAAGGTATTATAAAATCACAAATGAAAACAAGGTGGATTTTCGCTCGCAATTTCGATGCGGGAAAGTATCTCGAAAATTTTCTAGTAGCTGGCATAGCAGCGATATTGGGGATTCGCCTTTTCCTTAGAATGACTGGTTATCCACAAATTGGTGGGGAGAGTCTTCATATCGCTCATATGTTATGGGGTGGGCTTTTGATGTTAGTGTCAATAATTATCCTCCTATCCTTTTTGAACAGAGCTTCCGAACAATTGGCCTCGATTTTAGGAGGAATAGGATTCGGCACCTTTATAGATGAGGTAGGAAAATTTGTAACGAGAGACAACGATTATTTTTTTAAACCCGCCGTTGCCATTATATACATTACTTTCATATTGGTTTTCATTGCTATTCGCGCCATTCAAAGCGGCAAAAGTTATACCAGCAACGAATATCTCATAAACGCCCTTGGAGAAATGCAGGAAGGGGTGTTACATGATCTTGATGAAGAGGGTAAAAATAGAACGCTTTATTATATAAGTAAAAGCGACCCTATGGGGCCGATAGTGCCTGAACTTAGAAACCTAGTTTCTAATATAAAATTGGCACCGTCTGCAAACCCCGGGTTTTATACGCGCCTTAAAACAGGGCTTGGGAACCTTTACCAAAGAATCACTCAGTATAGGGTGTTCTCCATCGGTATTGTGATTTTCTTTTTGCTTCAGTTGATCGTAACACTAGCCTATGCATTTGTGCTGATCTTTTTTGTTGGACTTGGTTGGAGCAAAATCCTAAACATCAAGATCTTTAATCATATCGCTATGCGGATTGATAATCTTTCCTTTATCGACTGGGGACAGCTTTTGGCATCGCTTTTATCCGGTGTTTTCGTGTTAATAGGCGTATTTTCTATTAACAAGTCTAGGATTTTTGCCATGCGGATGTTTGAGCGCTCGATTTTGATAACGGTATTTCTCACGCAGGTTTTTATATTCTACAAAGAGCAGTTTGCCGCCTTGGTAGGGCTTTCGCTCAATATCCTCATCTTAATCGCACTTAGATTTATGATTGAGCGGGAGCAAGCTGTAGTCGTGAATGAAACAAAATAGAGATAATTTTTTACACCCCTTTTCCTTAGCCACATATAGTTTTTAATTATATGTAGAGGACTTCAGTTACAGCTTAGATTTCCATTTTGGTTCCAGATATCACCCTTGCAATTTTTATAATTAATATTGGAATTACGCCAACTGCCGTCTCGTTTCTTGCACTGAGCATATAACCAGTTGCCCTCAACATAATATCCCCTGCAGGTCTCCTTGTAACTTCCTTTGGGCACCCCTGAGTATTGATCGCAAGCCAGTTGACCATTACTATTCCAGATATCACCCTTGCAATTTTTATAATTAATACTGGAATTGCGCCAACTGCCGTCTCGTTTCTTGCACTGAGCATATAACCAGTTGCCCTCAACATAATATCCCCTACAGTTATCCTTATAACTTCCTTTAGGCACCCCTGACTGCGATTGATCACAGCTCAGATTTCCATTATCGTTCCAGATATCACCCTTGCAATTCTTATAATTAATGCTGGTGCTGTGATAACTGCCGTCACGCCTTTTACACCAAGCCTTTAATTTATTGCCTTCCACTTCGTAGTTTTTGCAGCTTTCCTTGTAACTGCCCTTTGGCACATTGTATTGTCGCTCTTTACATGTAAGATTGCCGTTATCGTTCCAAATACTGCCTTCACACCTGTTGTATTGAATTGTCGAGTCCTTCCAACTGCCGTCCCGTTTTTGACACGTCGACTTTAACAACCCGCCAAACACCATACTGTTTTTACATGTTCCTTTGTACGTTCCGGGAGGCAAAAACTGTGCCCCTACCCTGGCTGGCATCAGGGTTGCGCATATAACCAGAAAAGCCCCGAAAGCAATCAGAAGTTTAGTTAAGAACATTATATCCCCTCCCTCTCATGCAGTTTCTATAGATTGTTTCATAGTTCTTATCGCTGTCGTATGCGCCCTTAGCCCCGCCGGCGACACCCCCTATAACCGCACCCGCTGCAAGACCCGTAGTTACCGAGCCCGTTATCACTCCGAGGAGTGCCCCTGTACCAGCTCCAACTGCTCCACCAACTACAGCATTCTTCCCCACGTTTTCAGCAGTACTCGTGTTTTGACTCGCTAAATTTTTGCATTCTGCCTGATCCCTATAGTATCTGTCCTCGTTCTCAACGCTCTGAGGGTCTACAACAGGAGAATAACCCGCACACGAAGATAAGATAATAACAGATAATACTACAAAACTCTTTCTCATATCTTTATTACCTCCCTTAATTAATTATTTCATGCTCACCCAATCGTGATTTGGGTATTAGAAACACCGCGGCAAACCCCCTGATGCTAAGGGCGAACCTCCTCGGTAACCTCTACAAAATCGCCGCCTGCAGGCTCAATAAGAGTATATCCTACGAGTGGCTTATAATCTCCTAGTTTGTAGTCGCGAATCGTTAATATGCACTTAGTCCTACCATTTTCAGGAAAACAGAAATAAGAAATCATGCTTCCTGATAGACTCAGAGAATCTCCGTCTGATAGAATCGATGGCACAAGCCCGAAATTGTGAACTTCAAACCCTCCTTTATCGTTCTTGGCTACTCGAAACAAACCGTTAAATTCTACTTCTCTTGTTGCTAGGGTTTCTGACCCAGGCTTCTCAACAGTTGTTTTTCTCACCACCTCGTCAATAATTGCTTGCCCACCCAGGTTATTTACCCGATCCAGCATATTAATCGTTGTTTTTTGTTCAAGCCTTCCTTCTTTAGTCTTAGTGATAGCAATGCTGACCGGTATATCGAATTCCCCGTCCCCCACGTCCACCGCCTTGCCGAACTGTCTTTCCTTCTTAATGACCACGCCGTCCTGGGTAGTCTCTGTCACCAGCGTCCTGCCGGCAAGCAATCTATCGTAAAGCTGTCTAAACTCTTTGACGCCGAGAGGCCCCTCTTTCGCATGTGCGTTTAATGAGCAGATGAATATCAAAACAAAAAGCAAAGTTGATAAAAGAATAATTTTTCTCATTTCTATCCTCCTATATTATTATACTCTCTAATATGCTTCATTTTAACCTCATGCGATATGTTGTTTCAAGTGAAGTGCTTTTTCAATTCTTAAAATAATCTGCTGAGTTTTACTAACATTATTCTACATATTGTAGACACCTTGTGCTAAAGGGTACATATTAAGCTGTCATAGCCGCATACTACACACTTAAAATATATGGGTATAAGCTTAAGCTGAAATCCATGGTTCAGTTTTTGATTATTTTTTCTATACAGAATAAATTTGAAACAAAAAACCCGGTTAATCCTGCCCTTATTTGACAGACAAACCTTATGGATGAATTTGAAATGAGTTCCGTAACATATATGCTAAATTTATGGAAAAGGAATATTGGTTTGTAATAATTGCTGCCATCTTGTACGGAACGATCATAGCAGGCGGTCATTTTTTTGTTAACCTAGGCTTATCCCTTTTTGAAATATCCCTTTATCGCGTTCTCTTTATCAGTCTGATGCTCCTTCCAGTAATTTTGATTAAACGAGAGTTATTAATCAAAAAGAGCACGATTTTCTTTTTCATAATATATGGATTGATAGGGGCTTTTTTAGAGCTCTCGCAATTTGGAGGAATAGCCTTTGGCATTCCGGTGGCTGTCGTTGCGCTTCTGATTTACAGTCAGCCGATCTGGACTATCGTATTCGGAAAACTGATTCTCAAGGAAAAAATCACCACAAGAAAGGTTTTAGCTGTTTTTATAGCCCTCGCAGGAGTTTTTCTCATTCTCAAATCATGGGACATTCAGTCCCCTAAATCCCTGGCTGGGGTTGTTTCTTCGCTCCTTGGAGGCATATTTTTATCCCTATGGATAATTTGGGGAAGGATAAGTGGCATAAGCAACCAACATTATGTGACCACAACATTCGGGTGGACAGCTTTCTCCGTTGCATGGCTTTTACTGCTTTGGCCCATTGCAAATATCTTTATTAAAGAGCCTATCGTCATTCGTATATCAACTGACTTCCAATCAATTTATTGGTTCTACCTTGCGATTTTTGCATTTATAGGCGGAGTAATCCCGCACCTTTTTTTCTATAGAGGCGTTCAAAAGGTTCAAGCAGGTGTTGCAGGGATTATCCTGCTCTTGGAGCCGGTTAGCGCTACGGTGCTTGCAGATATTTTGTTTAATCAGCCGATTGGTATAAATATAATCATAGGCGGTGCCTTAATATTAGTCTCTAATTATTTAGTAATTCACAAACACGAATGAAAACCCGACACGCTGTCTAACCAGCCCGGAGCCTTGAATTTTTGAAAATATTAGTTATTATATGGGTGATAAAGTTGGCTAGATACAGGGCAAGCAAAGCCCGAAAAAGTTGTCTGCCAATAGGAGATTGAATGAAATATATATATAAGAATAATTACGTCTATCTAAAGAATATTACGCATTTGGTTTACGAAACCATGAGTGGGTATCAAAACCTCTGGTTTAACTTAATAAAACCTATAAATCCTCCTTCAGAAAACCGATACGAAGGCGAGGAGCTGGCAGGAATCCAGAGAAAGGGCAATTTTTTCCTTTCAGAGTTGTACGACATGTCTAATGAAGATGATTCCAGGGAATTTGATATGTATGAGATCGGTAAAACCCTGGAATTCGATGAATTTGAGACGGAGCTTATCGTAGAAAACCTCGCCGATGCGGAGCTGATTAGACATGAAAAGGATTCTGATAAGGTTGCGATTACCCCATATGGAATCATGACAATGAAGGGCGAACTACCTGTCGGATACGCACCTATTCATTAGAGTCTTTCATAGGCTTTTCGGCTGCTCGCGTGTTAAGCAGTGAAGTGTTCCAAGTCCCCAGACTAGATCGACCGCATGGATTCCGACTACCAAGCGGTCTGAGAAGATGTCGGCAAGAATGCTAAGAGCGATTCGATCTTTAGGATCGTTGAAGGTCGGAACAAGAACGGTGGCGTTTGAGATGTAGAAGTTAGCATAACTTGCAGGAAGCCTCCGGTCATTAAAATAAAGCGGCTCAGGCATAGGCAGCGATATAATTTCAATCCTCGATCCATCCTCAAGTTTCATACCCTCAAGGCGTTCACGATTTTCTTCAAGAGGTAGGTAGTTGATATCCCGCGGGTTCCCCTCACGACAAAGGACAACGGTGTGTTGCCCCACAAATCGGCAGATATCATCAACATGACCATGTGTATCGTCGCCTGCAATGCCGCGTCCGAGCCAGAGAACGTTCTTTACGCCGATATAGCCGCATAGAATCTCCTCTATCTCCTTTTTCTCGAGACCCGGATTTCTTACTTGAGTAGTCCTATCTAATAGGCACTCCTCCGTTGTAATAACCGTTCCTGAGCCGTTTACATCTATACTTCCGCCCTCGAGCACAACATCATTGCCATTCCAACTAGCATGGAAGAGAGGCAATCCGAGTTTCTTAGCAATGCGTTCTGGAATCGCATCATCCATCCTCCAGTCTGAATACCGCGCCCAGGCGTTAAAGCGGAAGCGAACTATAGCAACATCCGGTTTCAAGCCTTTACGACGCACAAAAAACGGACCAAAGTCACGCGTCCAGCTCCTGTTTGTCTGAAATCTGAAGAACTCAACATTGGATAGTTCAAGCCCCACGCGGGTAAGAATGCGCCGCGCTAGTTTCTCATGAGCCTCCGAGTTGACAAGGACCCGAACAGTCTCGCCAGTTATGATCTTCCTTACTATCTCCCCATAGATCCACCCTATTGTCGCCAGTTTCCCGGGCCAGTCAGTACTATTGTGTGGCCATGCAATCCATGTGGCTTCATGAGGCTCCCACTCGGCAGCCATGCGATAACCGAGCTCAAACGGGGTTTCTCGCATCGCCTCTATCTTTTTTTGTTCCATGATTCCTTATCGAGGAAACGGCGGTCAATTCCTGCGTATGCATCAACTCGACGGTCGCGGAGAAAGGGCCAATTGCACCTCACATCCTCAATGCGCCCAGGGTCAACCTCGCTTATAAGAATCTCTTCTCTGTCGACCGAAGCCTTTTCTATCATAACCCCCTGAGGGTCGCAGAGAAAGGACGAGCCCCAGAATTCAATCCCCGACCCACCATTCGGTGACGCCTCATAGCCTACGCGGTTTACCGCCGCAACGTAGACACCGTTTGCAATGGCATGCCCGCGCTGAACTGTAAGCCATGCATCGAGCTGAGCTTTGCCAAGAGCCTCCTTTTCATGCGGGTGCCAGCCAATGGCAGTCGGATATAAAAGAACCACAGCGCCTTTCAGAGAAACCAGGCGAGCCGCTTCCGGATACCACTGGTCCCAGCAAATAAGCGTTCCAATTCTTCCCAAGCTGGTGTCAAAAGCCTGAAATCCAAGATCCCCCGGTGTAAAGTAGAACTTCTCGTAAAAGGCTGGATCGTCCGGGATGTGCATCTTACGATAAAGCCCCGCAATCTCCCCATTTGTATCTATTACCACAGCGCTGTTGTGATAGATACCGAGGGTGCGACGTTCAAATATCGGAGCGATTATAACAATTTTTTTTCTTTGAGCGACCCTTCCCAGCGCATTTGTAGTTTGACCAGGTATCGTCTCTGCAAGGTCAAAAAAAGCCGTGTCTTCACACTGGCAGAAGTACTGTGACCGAAAAAGCTCAGGTAAACATACGAGCTTAGCGCCGGATGAGGCCGCTTCTTCAACTCTTATGATCGCTCGCTTAAGATTCTCCTCCGTATCAGGAGTTGTAGACATTTGTATAAGCCCTAATTTGAATCTTTGTGGAGTCTTCATTGCAATCAAGTCTACATAAATTTACAGATGATTTTAAGTAGACTAACTCCGCGGCGCTTTTTATATGGATTTAATGTAGCGGCGACCTTTAGGTCGCCACAAAGCTAGGTATTGTAGGGGGGCTCCATCATTGGCGCGAAATAATTGCACCGGTAGGTCAGACATTCCTGTCTGACACTGTCATTGCGAGGGAACCGAAGCAATCTCTCCCTTTTTTACTCACTTATTATCGAGAAATAATGTAGCGGCGACCTTCAGGTCGCCATTGACATTTCCCATTCCCAAATGTTTAAATTTGGAATCTAAATCCTAATCGTTGGCCGTGATAACCTACTCGTAGGAGCGCCACCCTTGGCGTCACCTCCGAATAGCGGGTAGGCAACGAGTCTTGCTCGTTGCCTGACTGTCGCCGCCTAATTGTTAATAGTAGATCTCAGGCACGAATTTATTCGTGCAATAATGTAGGAGTGGCTTCCAGCCGCGATGAATTGGTAGGGATTTGATTAATCAAACCCCTATAACGCGAAGCAATCCCTTTCTATGAAGCTTGAAATACCTATCGCAGAGGGGTGTGTGTATGCCTTAGCTACTGAGGCGGGCATTTGCTACTTCAGATATTGGAATGCTTGCCTTCTCAATTTTAGCCTTAGAAACCGCCTGAATTCTTTTTAATTCACCGTATTCCCAGTGGGTAATAAAGGTTATAGCTACACCCTCTCGTCCGGCTCTGCCTGTTCTGCCGATTCTATGTACATAACTTTCTGCGTCCTGAGGGACATCATAGTTCACTACATGAGTAATGCCATCTATATCAAGCCCCCGTGCTGCGACATCAGTCGCAACCACGATGTCAACCTCACCCCCTCTGAAGAGTCTCATAACCCTATCCCGCTCTCTTTGGGAGCAATTCCCATGAAGCGCTTGAGCATTATAACCCCTGGCTTTAAGAGCAGCCGTCAGCTCGTCAACACCAGTTTTTGTCCTTCGAAAGACAAGGAATAGTCCTCCCCTTTCAAACTCGATTAATTTAGTTAAAGCACCGAGCTTGCCTAATTCCCTGACCTCAAAGAACATCTGCTTGGTTTGCGGAACCGTAAGTGTATCTTTGGAGACTGCTATCTC
>JAKEHC010000053.1 GCA_022615255.1 Candidatus Dadabacteria bacterium
GAGCGGAGGACCAACAGCCACAGCGCTTTTGGTTCTCGCTCTATTGGGATTAAAAGTCGCTCTTATTGGGAAAGTAGGGGACGACGATCTTGGAAGAATCCTTATTAAGCATCTTCAAAAAAAGGGAATAGACACCTCGGGTTTAATAATACAAAAATACAAGAAAACGCAATTTTCTTTCATCCCGATTGAAATGGAAGGCGGAAGGCGTACTGTTTTCTGGTCCAAGGGAACAATTACCCCCCTTAAATCAAAAGATATAAGAAAAGAACTCATAACTCGTGCAAGGGCAATTCATCTTGATGAGCTTTTTATTGAGGCTAATATCGAAGCCGCCAAAATAGCAAAGAAATCAGGGGTCATAGTCTCTATTGATGCAGGAAACTATGTCGAGGGTATTAAAGAACTAAAAGGAAAAGTGGACTTATTCATAGCCTCCAAGGACTTTATGGAGGAGTACACCGGAGACCATAATCCTACTAATGGAATAAGGAAGCTCAAAGATTTCCGAGCAAGGGTCACAACGGTAACGCTTGGTTCTAAAGGTTCCATCACAATCTATGATGATGAGCTTATTAAAACCCCAGCTTATAAAATCGAACCAGAGGATACAACAGGGGCCGGAGATGTATTTCACGGAGCATTTCTTTTTGGCTGGCTTAAAGATTGGAGCATAAGAAAAACCTTGGATTTTGCCTCCGCTGCCGCCGCAATGAATTGTACCTATCTAGGAGCGCAGAGTGGAATACCCAAAAATCCAAAGGATGTATTTAATTTTATGAAAAAGACAGGCAGGAGATCTATGGGCTAAATCCTAACTTTGCTATCCAAACAACTCGCGGAACTTCTCAAAAAATTTTTTAACTGCAGGGTTCTCATCGCCCTCCCCAGATCTTGCAAACTCTTCAAGTAACTGCTTCTGCTTTGAAGTAAGCTTAACGGGGACCTCCACCTGTGCCTTTATATAAAGATCCCCTTTTCCTCTTCCATTAAGGGACGCTACACCCTTGCCCTTAAGCCTGAAAGATTGCCCTGGCTGAGTCCCGGGAGGGATTCTAAGTATAGTTTTCCCCTCCAGTGTTGGAATCTCCATTTCCGCACCGAGGGCTGCTTGAACAAAGCTTACCGGGACATCACAGAAGACATCCTTCCCCTCACGCTTAAAAAACTGATGCTCCTTTACGTATATTTCTACATATAGGTCTCCGCTAGGGCCACCATTATATCCAGCCTCCCCCTCTCCGCGAATCCTTAGTCTCGCGCCATCGCTGACCCCGGCAGGAACCTTTACTTTAATTCTTTGCTCCGATGTGATAAGCCCTTCTCCACTGCAAAGAGGGCAAGGGATTTTAATTACCCTTCCGGGGCCACGACAATTTGAGCATGTCCTGCTTATTGCAAAAAAACCTTCCGAGTACCTTACCTCACCTCTACCACCGCACATCACACAAACTATTTCCCCGCCAGGAGCAGCTCCACCCCCACCGCATTCAGAACACATCACCCTTTTAGGAATAACCACTTCCTTCTCCACACCAAAAGCCGCTTCCTCAAAAGCAAGCTCAAGATTGTATTTTAAGTCTCTACCTCGCTCGGCATGGCGCCTTCTCCCAGCGTTAAAAACCTCTTCAAACAGGTTTCCAAAAAGGTCGTTGAAATTCGTTGTAAAATCAACGTCAGAAAAAAAGCCTTCGCCAGAGATATGGCCGAAGCTGTCATATTGTGCTCTTTTCTCCGGGTTACTCAGAACCTGATATGCTGCATTAATATCCTTAAACCTTTCTTCCGACTTAACATTTCCTGGATTTCTATCAGGATGATACTCAAATGCAAGCTTCTTATAAGCCCTTTTTATCTCCTCCTGGGTCGAATTACGTCTAACACCCAGAATATCGTAATAGTCTCGTTTTGCCATTAATTACAACTCCTAAGACCCTTCTCTTTTTCTAAAACTATAGTAAACGTATGACATATCAACCATGTAGTTAAGTGGGATTAGTACAGGTATCCTCAAACTACTCGAGTACACCTTAATAATCTCGACCAGGTTCTCCACTTTGGGAACCATTCTCATTCAATCTCATAATTAATTATTATCTGAATTCTCATCTATCAAATCTAAAAGCTCTTCTTCACCTGAGTTTCCCTTCCCATAACTGTCTTGTGTTTTAGCAGAGGCATTTTTATTGGCTGGAGACGTTTCCATTTCCTTTGATACCACAACAAGAGAGGGTCTTAAAAGCCTATCTCTTAAGGTATAACCCTTTAGAATCTCAGATATGATCAAATCCGGCGTTATTTCGCTGGACTGCTCATACTCTACAGCCTGATGGAATCTTGGATCGAATTTATCACCCTTACTAGCACTAACAAGGTTTACGCCAAACTTCTCAAGACAGCTAAGCAACTGCTTATGTACAAGATTTATGCCCTCTAGAATCAGTTTAGCTTCTTTCGAATTTTCTGAGTGCTCTAACGCGCGTTCTAGATTATCAAGCACGTGGAGAAGCTCTTTTACCAGCTCCTCGTTTCCGTAGCGGATAATGTCGGCTTTCTCTTTAGCTACCCTCTTCTTATAATTATCAAAGTCAGCCGCCGCCCTTAAATACCTATCATAAAGTTCATCATATTCCCTCTTCTTTGCTTCAAGCTCATCTTGAAGAGCTTTCATCCCTGAAGGCAGCGCATCCTCCTCTAATATACCATGGCCTTCATAATCAGGATTTTCTTTATTTTTATCCTTCATTTTGTCATTATCCATCTTATTTTCCCCCAGCGATAATTTCACTCACAACTCTAGCAGTATAATCAACAAGTGGAATTATCTTAGAATAATCCATACGAATAGGACCCAATACGCCAAGTGTTCCGAGCTTTCTTCCTCCACCATATGGAGCCGCAACCAGGCTGTATCCTTCCACCATACCTATTTCAGAACCTACAAAAACCCTTGTACCCTCTCCATTCATAGCCTTATCCAGGATATCTACTAAAACACTCTTTTCTTCAAAAGCCTTAAGGAGTTTCCTGAGACGCTCAGGCGGAGTCCATTTGGAATTCTCAAGAATAGAAGTCTGTCCCTTTATATAAATATCAGACTGAACCTTTTGTTCATATATCTTTCTACTAAACCTAAGAAGATCCAGAACCAATTCATGATAGAGACGCCTCTCTGATTTGAGTCTATCCAAGACTAATATCCTTAATTCATCCAGTGTAAGTCCTACAGTAAGCTCGTTAAGATAACTGCTCAACCTTTTGAGCATGTCATCCGGAGCTTCTCTGGTCATCCTGATGAGCGTCTTATCCGTCATGCCGCCTTCGAACACAATTATGAATAGAACCTTTTTATCGCCCATTCTTATCAATTCAGTTGATTTTATCTTCATTAACCTCGCTCGCGGCAGCATTACCAAGCCAGCAAACTGAGAAATATCAGAAAGCATTTTACTGGTTTCATGCATTACTTCATCGAGGGTACCTTCAATATTCTCATAGTGTTTCCTTATAACCACCCTATTCTTCTTAGAAAGCTTTTGAGGATAGAGCAAAGAATCAACATAAAACCTGATCCCCTTCTCACTAGGGATTCTGCCAGCAGACACATGGGGCTGAGCCAGATAGCCATCGTTCATAAGATCACCCATAGTTGTTCTCACAGTAGCGGGACTCCATGGGAGGTCATAGCTTTTGACAAGTGCATTAGACCCAATTGCCTCTCCAGTTTTTATATGATGATTAACGATTAAATTAAGGACCCTTTTTCCCCTTTCCGAAAGCGTTTCTGTATTCATATCGGCTATACTTAAAAAATATAATAATCATAGGATAAATTGTCAACGAAAAGATCATGATTCGTGAATAGTGATTCGAGCCAAAAAAACCTGATCACGAATCACAATAAGCTATAGGCAACTCCTTCAAGAAGACCGCCATCGCTAACTAGAATGTTTTTCTTAGAGAATCTCTTCATTGTTTTAAGCATTATCAATGTGCCTGGAATAATCACATCCTCCCTACCCTTTTCAAGCCCTGAGATTTCTAACCTCTTTAGTGGAGAAATCCCAATTAAGGTTTCGAAGGAGCTGACGAGCATATGATGCTTTAAAATAAATCCATTAATCAAGTCCGGATTATATTTTTTTAAACCAAGCTGGATTGCGGCAAGCGTGGTTGGTGTTCCAGCAGTTCCTACCAGAGTCAGCTTAGAACTTAAAACCTTTGGTATCCAAGACAATTTCAGAGATAATACATTCTCAATATCGTCGGATAGTTTTTTTATATCAGAGCGAGTAGGTATATCCGTTTTCAAATATCTTTCAGCAAGATGCACGACTCCAAGATTAGTGCTTACGAGACCCAAAACCTGACCTTTTTTCACAAATATGTATTCGGTGCTTCCTCCGCCAATATCAAAAATCACACAGTATTCTGTAAGAATAGAAACCGATTTTAAAACTCCATTCACGGTAAGTTGGGCTTCCTCTTCGCCAGAAATAACCTCCGTTTTAATCCCAGTTTCCTTTTGAACCCTTTCCAAGAACTTGGAGCCATTTTGGGATTCTCTAACTACGCTTGTAGCCACCGCCCTTACTTTTCTTACCTTGTATCTTTTAATTATCCTAGCAAATTTTTTTAAAGCGCTGAGCGATCTTTTAATTGCGCCTTCAGTTATTTCGCCTTCTCTAGTAAATCCGCCTCCTAGTCTTGTGATTACACGGTCAACGTATAGCTTCTTTATCTCTTTATCCTTGAGGTAACAGACTAATATCCTAAATGTATTTGTACCTATATCTATTGAGGCTATACGCATTGTATAATTGGAAATTCAGGTCTCTCCGCTTGACCCGATAGTTTGAATCAAAGAGAATTAACGCTACGTTTTATGTGCCCTTGAATACCGCACATAATTCATCGCCGACTGCTTTAGATTCCAAACCTCTTCTGGCTTTAGCTCCCTTTTCACCTTTGCTGGCACACCCATAACAATTGTTCCTGATGGGACAGTGAATCCAGGTGCGACTAAGCTTCCAGCTCCAACCATCGAGCCCTCCTCTACGATAGCCCCATCAAGAACAATAGCTCCAATGCCGATAAGAACACAATTTTGAATAGTACATCCATGAATCACAGCCCTGTGACCGGCGGTCACATCATCTCCGATAATTAAAGGATGGGTATCTTGATTAACATGTAATACACAGAGATCCTGTATATTTGTCCTATCTCCGATCCTGATGAAATTTACATCGCCTCGCACAACAGTTTTAAACCATATGCTAGACTCTTCTCCTATCGTGACGTCTCCTATCACTTCTGCGCTATCAGCGATAAATGCGCTTTCATCTATCCTAGGCAAAATACCGTTATAAGGTCTTATCATCATCCCTCTTTTCTCAATATGAACATCGGGTAAACACCATCATCCCTCTTGAGCCATCTTTTCCTTTGAAGCCTCGTCAATTATCTTAGAAGCAAGATGACTAGGAACCTCTTCATAATGAGAAAACTCCATGCTGAACATGCCTCGCCCGCTTGTAATGGATCTTAGTTCAGGTGCGTAAGTAAGAATCTCAGCCATAGGGACTAATGCTTTCACTACGTGACCCCCTGCTTGAGGTTCAACACCAGATACCTTTCCCCTTCTTGAATTGATATCGCCTATTACATCCCCTAAGCAGTCCTCGGGGGTAAGGGCTTCGACGCGCATTATAGGCTCGAGAAGAATAGGTTGAGCCATCTCCATAGCCTTTTTGAAACCCATGGAGCCTGCGATCTTAAAGGCTATATCTGAAGAATCCACCGGGTGATACTTCCCATCAAAAAGAATTACCTTAATATCCACAACGGGATAGCCTGCGAGAATACCCTTATGCATAGCCTCCTTAACCCCCTTCTCCACCGAAGGGATATAATTCTTCGGTATTACACCCCCTACAATCCTATCTACAAACTCATATCCCCCGCTTCTTTGAAGCGGCTCAATCTGGAGCCAGGCATCTCCGTATTGCCCTCTTCCGCCTGTCTGCTTTATGTATTTTCCCTCTGCCTTTGCCATAGTCTTTATCGTCTCCTTATAAGGGACCTTAGGGGTTTTCATCTCCACGTTTACGCCATATTTATTCTTGAGTTTGTCCACTGTAATCTCCACATGAACCTGTCCCGTTCCAGAAAGGAGAAACTCTTTAGTTTCTTCATCCCTTCTAAAGAGAACAGTCGGATCCTCTTCGCGGATTCTAGCCAGCGATGACATGAGCTTGTCTTCATCCGCCCTTGTCTTAGGTTGTATGGCATACGATATAACGGCTTGTGGCATAGCTTGGGGATGAATAACTATTGGATGTGATTCATCAGAAAGTGTATCCCCGGTCTCGGTATCCTTAAGCTTATTGACTGTAACAATGTCACCAAATTGAGCGGGACTAACAGGAAACTGCTTTCTACCAATTATTCTGAATAATTGACCGATCTTCTCGCGTGACTTTCTAGTCGCGTTGAATACTGTTGAATCGGCTTTCATAGATCCAGAAAATATTCTCATAATACTTATTTTCCCGGCATAGGGATCAGATATAGTCTTGAACGCAAAGGCTGACATTGATTCTTCCGCCTTTGGCTCTTTCTCTATATCTTCACCCTTTATATTCTGGGCCTTAATAGATGGCCGCTCTAATGGAGAAGGAAGGTTATGGCAAACCCCGTCCATAAGTAAGTTGATCCCTATTAGTTTTACAGCGGATCCAACATAAACAGGCACTATTTTTGCGTTCAGCACACCTTCTCTTAACATTTTATAAATCAGTGGGTTATCAAAGGATTCTCCGCTCAGATACTTTTCAAGTAATTCATCGTTAATCTCCGCAACAGACTCGACCAATCTTTCTCTCCAAACGTTTGCCTGACTTTCCAAATCCTTTGGGATGCCATCGATCGTGTATTTCCCAGCCTCGGCGTAGATATAAGCCTTCATTTCTATTAGGTCTATGACCCCTTTAAAGCTCTCCTCCTCCCCGATAGGAATTGTAAGAGGAACAGGTTTAACACCCAAATCCTTTTCTATATCAGCAATGCCGTTTTCAAAACTAGCCCTCTCTCTATCCAGTTTGTTCATAAATAGCAACCTTGGAATACCTAAGTCAGCGGCTACCTGCCAGAATTTTTGAGTCTGTGCTTTTACGCCTGTGATTCCACTCACAATAATAATTGCTCCGTCTATAACCCTGAGAGCGCTCTCAGTCTCAAACAAAAAGTTTGCAAACCCCGGTGTATCAACTAGATTTACAAGATGGTCGTTCCACTCATAAAAAGCAACATGAGAATTAATTGACATTTTACGGCTTTGCTCTTCTAATTCGTAATCCAAAATAGAGGAACCATCGTCAACCTTTCCGAGTTTTTGAGTAGCTCCACTGAGAAAAAGCATCCCCTCTGCAAGAGAGGTTTTTCCAGCGCCGTGATGAGCTATTATTGCTAAATTTCTTACGTTTTTACGGGGATAATCTTTCATATGAGGTGACCTCCATAATTTTCCTATATTATAGAGTGGTTATAGTTTATTTGTAAAGCTCTGTTATTACTCGTTGCACAAATACGCAGTTAGTGAATAGTGATTAGGATCTAGTGATTTGATTTCGTTTTCAGTCTCTAGATAACCGGTCAGGTAGAACGAACCATTAACAACGATTCACGAATATCGGGAAATCGAAAAAATTGGAAATGCTAAGATGCCTCTTTTTCCCCGTATCTCCTCTTAAATCTCTCAACCCTACCCTTTGCTTCGGCAGTTCTTTCTTTTCCAGTGTAGAAGGGATGGCAGTTCGAACAGATTTCTACCGTGAAGTTTCCTGAACGCGTAGACCTGGTTTTATAGGTCGCACCACAGGCACAGCTAACAATGACCTCTTTATACTCCGGATGAATATTCGCTTTCATTAAAGACCTCCATGTTTAAGCGTTAAATCTAACATTGAAACCAGAGACAATCAAGAATTCGGAGTAACGGGAAGTGGGTGTAGAGAGGTGGGATATTGGCTGTTTGCTTCAAAATGTTACAAGACAGCTAAGAGCATCATTGCTTCTATATACAGATAAATTAGTCGAGTAAACGTTTTTATTGGAAATCCAATGATAAAAAATGACAGGGCGTTGGAACTGCGATTGAATTTACACCGGCTTAATACAATATCTACTTTTCCGTAAATTCAGCATCTATTACGTCATCCCCGCCCTTTTTCTTCCCTTTTTCACCGCTTTCTGATCCCTCACTACCGCCGTATGTGCCCGTTCCGGCTCCTGAAGAAGCCTGTTTATACGCAACCTCCGCTATCTTATGAGATGCTTTGGTTATTATCTCCATCGCTTCTTGGATCTCGCGTATATTTTCACTCTTAAGGGCTTTCCTACCCTGTTCAAGGGCATCCTCTAACTCTTTCCTTTCTCCCTCAGATAGCTTGTCCTGTAGCTCTTTAAAACTCTTATCTGTCCTATAAATCAAGTCGTCAAGTCTATTCTTGCCTTCAATAAACTCACGGTGCTTCTTATCCTCTTCAGCCTGTTCCTCCGCATCCTTTACCATCTTTTCAACCTGGTCTTTAGTTAGCCCACTCGATGCCTCTACCCTGATTTTCTGCTCCTTCTGTGTAGCTAGGTCTTTAGCGCCTACATGCAGGATGCCATCAGCATCAATATCGAATGCGACCTCTACCTGTGGAATTCCTCTTGGCGCAGGCGGAATTCCATCCAAAATGAACCTGGCAAGAGTTCTGCTATCACGAGCCATAGGACGCTCCCCTTGTAGGACATGGATCTCAACCGATGTTTGACTGTCCTCGGCTGTAGTAAATACCTGACTCTTCTTTGTAGGAATAGTGGTGTTTCTCCCTATTATCGTTGTCATAACACCGCCCAATGTCTCTATACCAAGCGAAAGTGGCGTTACATCAAGAAGCAGAACGTCTCTTACCTCTCCGCCTAGGACGGCGCCCTGAATCGCTGCACCCACAGCGACAACCTCATCAGGATTTATACCCTTATGCGGCTCCTTCCCAAAGAAATCACTTACAACCTTCTGAACGTAAGGGATTCTAATAGAGCCTCCTACAAGAACAACCTCGTTTATGTCACCTGACTTTAAACCCGCATCCTTAAGAGCTTGACGGCATGGGTCTAATGTGCCAACTATCAGGTCTTCTATAAGCTGTTCAAGCTTAGACCTAGTCAGCTTCATAATTAGATGTCGTGGACCAGCTGCGTCTGCAGTGATGAATGGAAGATTGATCTCCGTTTCGAGCGTTGACGAAAGCTCACACTTTGCCTTCTCAGAAGCCTCACGGAGCCTTTGAAGGGCTATTTTGTCTCGACCTAGATCAATCCCAGTCTCCTTCTTAAACTCGCTGATTAGATAATCCATAACGCGTCTATCAAAATCATCACCTCCCAAGTGGGTATTACCATTGGTAGACTTTACCTCGATTACATTATCCCCAACCTCTAAGATAGAGATATCAAATGTACCGCCCCCAAGGTCGTATACCGCTATGGTTCCTTCCTTTCTTTTATCAAACCCATAAGCAAGCGCCGCCGCTGTTGGCTCATTGATGATTCTTTTAACATTCAAGCCCGCAATCTTTCCAGCGTCTTTTGTAGCCTGTCTCTGACTGTCATTGAAGTAGGCGGGAACGGTTATGACTGCTTCAGACACCTCCTCTCCCAAGTAGGTTTCAGCAGCCTTTTTTAGTTTCATCAAAACATAAGCAGATATCTGTGGAGGTGAATACTGCTTTCCCATCGCTTCAACCCACGCATCGCCGGTGGAAGCCTTTACCACTTTATAAGGGAGACGTTTTGCCTCATCTGTGGCTTCTTCATAACGCATTCCCATAAGCCTTTTAATTGAATAGACCGTATTCTCAGGGTTTACAACAGCCTGCCTCTTTGCTGGTCCTCCAACAAGAATCTCACCGTCTTTGGTAAAACCGACGACAGAAGGGGTAAGTCTGGAGCCTTCTTCGTTTATAAGAACCTTAGGTTCACCGCCTTCTACTATTGCGACAACTGAGTTTGTAGTGCCGAGGTCAATTCCTATTATCTTCTTACTAGCCATATAATCTCCTCCTAAATTTGTGCACAGCTGGCTTGTCTATAAAATAACCGCCATTTAGACGGTTTACTACGCCCATACGAAGCTTTTTTAAAGCCTTAGTTTCAATCTGACGCACCCTCTCCTTAGAAATTCCGAGCTCGTTGCCGAGGCCTTTTAGTTTAAGAGGGGGATTGGCAAGATACCTCTTTTCAATTATGTATCTCTCTTTTTGGGAAAGCCTCTGAAAACTATCCTGAATCCCTTCCTGCATCGTCTCGCCTGCTTCAAATGACTCAATCATCTCCTCCTGATTTGAGCGAGGGTCGGGTATAGAATCAAGATATGTAATACTCCCATCATCAGATGAAGCCGTATCGAGGGAGAAATCCCTTCTAGCCATCCTCATTTCCATACCAATCACATCCTCTTCACTCACATCAACAAGATCAGCTATATTCTTTAAATCTTCATTTGTTAACTCATCGTGTAAAATGTTAAGCTGTCTTTTTGCCCTGCCAAGGCTTTGAAAAAGCCTCCTCTGTGCCTGGGTAGTGCCTATTTTTACAAGACTCCATGATTTCATTATGTAACTTTGAATTCTCGCTTTAATCCACCAGACCGCATAAGATATAAGTCTGTAACCCCTGTGAGGATTAAACTTCTTCACTGCCCTCATTAAGCCGATTGCACCCTCTTGTATCAGGTCTAGTAGCGGAAATCCATAAGATGTATATTGAGAGGCTATTTTGACGACAAACCTAAGATTTGAGACAACCAATCTCCTAGCCGACTCGAGGTCGCCTTCTTCATAATGCTTAAGGGCGAGTTGATACTCCTCATCTCTGCTAAGCACCGGATATTTCTCGATCTCTCCAAGAAAGAGCTTTAAAGGATCACGTACTGCAAGTCCTCTCACGTGATTAACCTCCATTAAATAGAAGCTAATCATCAAAGGAAGAATGTCAAGGTTTAAAAGATAAGATTTTGTGTGTTTTTGGGAAGTTAAAACATATTCACGTGGCGGAAGGCTTTATCCTTCCACACGAGTTTATGGAAACCTTAAGGTTTCCGCTACATTACCTTCCATATTGCGACCTGAAGGTCGCCGCTACATTA
>JAKEHC010000054.1 GCA_022615255.1 Candidatus Dadabacteria bacterium
CCTATCTAGATTGTGAATGACTGACCTATAGCGGAGTTTTCTAACCCCGCCATAGGGAAAGGCATGGAAGCCTTATTATAGATTGTTATGTGGAATACTATAATTACGGTTTACTTTGCGTATAAAAATCTAAAAACAGACTCAGAAATAAATAGAGCAATAGCCCCCCAGAGAAAGTAAATCCATATCTCTTTAAAGACTTTTGCTAATCCCGATTCCGTACCGGATCGCTTAGAAGCGGATTCTAAAAAAATCTTTTCAAGGTTTGATTCCCTAGTATCGACATTAACAGAGAAATTATATAAGATCTCCTCGCCTTTTTTCACAGAATATATTCCTGGAATATGGGTGTCGTTAAAATTAGGATTTCCCTTATATAATTTGATTTCTTTTCCTAATGGAGTTCTGACTTTTACTTCCTCTAATTCATCTGGAAAGTCAATTTTTATAGATTCGCCGACTAACAAATCTTCTATTTTATTTTGTTTGAGAGGATAGAAGTCTAATATCCTCTTTATAGTCGGAAGAAAGACAGGGGTAATTGGAAAATTATTCCAGGCGCTATCGGCTGTAGAGGCGAAAAGAAATATGTCCCCCTTCTCTACTTTTCCTTGGGTTAAGTAAGGGGTATTATAAGATGTGCTTAAAATAATGTCAGTATTTTTTATGGGGTGGAGTTGAAATACCCTTTTTACCACTACCTCTTTGAATTTCTCATTCATGCCTTCTATAAGTTTATTGAGCTCATATGCAATTAAAAAGTAATCACCTTGTAATATTGTTCCTATCTCTGCGGGAAGAATGCTTCCAAGCATTACATTATACAAGTCGCTTCTAACCCTGTCTCCAAGAAATATTACTACCCCTCCTCCGTTCCTTAAAAATTCCTTTATTTCGTTTGCTTTTTTTGTAGTTATATCTCCTGCGTTCGCCAGGAATATTAGATTATAATCCTGTAGTCTTAACTCATCAGTAAGAAATGAGTCGTTATCTATTATGGACAGCTTTATCGGAAATATTTGAGAAATGGTTTCGATAGATCTGGAAAGGTAGTAGGTCTCACTTAGCCTTGCATCCTCCCTCGGGTCACCGTCTACAAGAAGAATCCGCGGTACATATTTTTTGGAGTGAACAAGGTACCTGATATCGTCTGCTGGCAGATTATCGTTTGGTATCTCAACCTTTCCAATTGTTTCATTTAGATTAGTTTCATCTTCTGGAATAATAAAATCCTTTATTTGTTCGCCAGTGGGGCTAATCTTAAAAAAGCCCTTTATCTCTCTGTTGTTGAGTATTAGGGTAGCCAGTAGATCGTTTTCTTCTCTATCCGAGTAGTTGGATACCTTTACCGAGATCTCAACAATATCACCCCCATCTTTAACCTCTATATCGGATACGGCACGGTTTTGCATTTGAGCCCCGGATGTTACGTCGATAGGTATCAGCCATTCTCTTTTGAATCCCTCGTTGATCCATCCGTTTCGCTGAAAATCGGTAAATAAGAATACCCCTTTTTTATCATTGGGTGCCTTCTCAACGAAACCAAAAATATCCTCTAGCCTTCTCTCATTAGCGGTGAAAGAAAAGGATAATTTTAAGTTCTTTAAATCTTCTAACATCTTTCTTTTATCATTTGTAGAAGTAAGTTTTTTAACATCAATAGGAACAAGGGGTAGAACGGTCCCAAAACTACCGTCTGGGAGAGATTCTATTAGCGATTTCGCTTCTTTTTTAGCATTCTCAAAGTTGTCTCTGTAGCCCATGCTGAATGAGTTATCAATTACGATCGCAACGGTTTTAGGATCATCAGCAATTAAAGGGGAGAAAGACAATAGAGATGGTTTTGAAAATACAAGAACCAAAATAACTAAGATTAAAGACCTGATAACGAGTAGGATAATGTCCTTTATTTTTGACCTTTTTACGGCTTCTACCTCGGAAGAAATAAGAAAGCTCACTGCTGAAAAACTCTTTTTAACTCCACTTTTTCTAGATATTAGATGCGAGATAATAGGAAGGGAAACCGCTATAATACCGATTAAAAAAAATGGGTTTAAAAAAATTAGATTCAATTCTAACCCTTATTTCTCAGCAATTTGAATAAGCACATCCTCTATAGGGATAGTGGTTGGTGAATACACATACCTTGATTTGTGCTGAAGGCATATGGATTTTAGTCTTTGTATAAACTCTTTCATCCTCTTTCTATAGGTGTTTTTTATGTCTCCGGCATCCACAAGAATCTTTGTCCCCTCTTCCATATCTACAAACTCGATTGATCCATCGAAGTTAAATTCAATTTCGTCTGGGTCTAGCACCTGAAGGGCGATCACTTCTCTTCCAGCTGCTCGAAGAAGTTTGATAGATTCCTCTATGGGATCTAAATCCATAAGAAAATCGGAGACTATTACAAAGGCGGAATCCCTTTTGGTTTTACCTATCGCTTTCAGCACAGCCTCTTTGAGCTCGGTTTTGCCAAATGCGCTAAATGAGCTTAGTTTTTCTGCGATATGGGTAAGATTTATCATTCCCGACCGCGGTGTAATCAAATTTAAATCATTCTTAGAAAAATCTCCTATTCCTACAGCATCTCCTTGTTTAAGAAGCAAATAAGCCAGCGTTCCAGAGAGTTTTAGTGAATAATCAAGCTTAGAATTTTCACTCGATGCATAACCCATTGAGCCGCTTCTATCAATAAGTATACACCAGCTCAGGTTTACTTCGTCTTCAAACTTTTTAACATAAAGGCGATCGAATCTACCATATACACGCCAGTCAACATGCTTAAGCTCATCACCATGTGAATACTCTTTATATTCGAGGAAATCTGGACTTATTCCTTTATGTTGACTTTTATGAATTCCTTCTTTAATACCCTTTACTCGAGAGGATATAAGAAAAGAAAAGCCCTTGAGCTTTAAGGCAGCTTTTATGTCAACTATATCTTTTGGCATATCTCTAAGGGACTTAGAAAGGTTATTTAGAGAATTCTACCTACTCGCCGAGGAGCTTTTGAACCTCTCCGACAATGGATTCTTCTTTCAAATTCTTTGCTATTGAGATTTCCTTAACCAACAGGGTTCGTGCGGCGTTCATTATTCTTCGTTCTCCGAAAGAAAGTTCTTTCTCATTTTGGAGGAGGTATATGTCTTTTAATACTTCAGCTACCTCGAAGATGTTACCACTCTTTAGCTTTTCAGCATATTCGCGGTATCTTTTGTTCCAACTTTTATGGCCGTTAGAAGAATTATTCGTTTTTCTTCTACTTCGAAGAATCTGATAGATTTTTGGAATCTCAGTTCTCGATATTATCGGTCTCAGCCCAACCATTTGAGTGTTGTCGGTGGGTACCATTACTGTAATATCACTGTCTATGGCTTTAAATATATAGAAGGTCTTTTTAGTACCGCAGATTTCCTTAACTTCGATTCCTTTAACTGTCACAACGCCATAAACTGGATAAACGGCAATATCACCGATCTTGAACATTATCTCCCTTCCTTGGCGTTGATATAGATTATATTATCATAATTTGAAATCAGGGTCAACTGGAAACATTAGCCTACACAAAAGTAAATAGCAAAATCGTTTTTCATATTTCAAATGCCCGTGTCGAACACTTCAGAAAACTTCATTAAATGAGAATCACTGACTAGTTGTTATATCAACACTTCCTTTTAAATTGTTATAATGCATGAGAACCTTTTCAACATAATTAATCGTTTCATCATAAGGAGGAATTCTAAATCCATGTTTTATGACAGCGTTTTCACCAGCATTGTAAGCAGCAAGGGCAAGCTTGAGATCGCCGGAAAACATTTCCATGAGCTTCTTTAAATACTTTATGCCCCCATCAATATTATCTATCGGATTAAATGGATTGGCAACATCATAATAATCAGCGGTATTTGGCATAAGCTGCATAATTCCTATGGCGCCTCTTCGTGAAATTAAGCTTGAGTTAAAGTTAGATTCTACCTTAATTACGGCCTTAACAAGATCAGGATCAACATCGTAGCGTTTTGCGGCTATTAGAATCTCCTTCTCATAGGATTTTGAGTACTTACGTATACGGCTTAATTTTGCGAATGTATTCTGTGCTTTCTTTGCTCTCCATTTAAGTTTATATCTTTCAGCATCTATTGGCGGAATGTTTGTATAATTACGAACGCCGTTTTCGTCAAGGTAAGAGTAAAAATCAGCATGAGAAATATTTGTTAGAATGACGATAGAGAAGAAGAGCGGCGCTAAGAAAAGAACTACCTTCAGAATAGCCTTTCCAAAATCCATGGTAGGCGTTATTCTATCACCATTAGAGAAAAATGCCTATAGCCAAGTTAAAAATCATTAGGTTTGTATTATTTCATTCATATTTGGATGTTGATTAAGACATATCCGTCAGTGGACAGTTCTCTGTCATCTACACATTCTCTGGGTAGGATTACAGGGACCACGTCTCAGACCTGCCGTATTTTTTGGTTTTCTAATTGCATTTTAACAAATCGCCTGCAGGATGAGTCCAGTCGAGCCGTGTTCACCAGTCATCGCGCTCATGTCCTGATCAGAAAGAAACTCTATCTTGACAGCTTTCTGATTCAATATACTATTTTTATAAAATCAGTTTTATTGTGAAACAATTAAGGGATTTAGAAAGGACATAAAAGTAGAGTGTATGCCTCGCCTTATAATTTTGAAATGAGGACTATAATGTTAGCGATTTTATTCTTCCTGTTTTCATTTTCTTATTCTCTGCCTAAAGATGAAGACGAGGAGATCCTAAGCAATATAAAAACCTTGGAGACTAGACTCTCTAGTATAGAAGTTGGATCTGCTGGTATTCCAACTGAAGAGCTAAATAAAGCATCTCAGTGGATTCGAGAAGCAAAAATATCTCCTGACTTTTATAGCACAGGGTTTACTAGGATTCTGGTTGAAAAAGCCTTTTATCAGATTGAATTTCTTAATAATCTTATTGATGAATCTATGATCAAAAAAGAGGTTGATGAGAAAAAAGAGCTTTTGCAGAAGATGAAAAATCAAGCAGAGGAGCTAAAAACAATAAATACGCAGGTAGTAGAAGAGATTAATAGGTTGGAGCCTAGATGAGGATTTTTATTCTTGCCATATATTTATTCACCCTAGCTTTCACCTCAAATGCAGCCACGCATCAAAATGGAATGACTAGAGCATACTCTCTTTTAGAAGATGCTAAAAAAGAGGGTGGAGAGACTTACGCTCCAAGCGTGATGAAGGAGGCTATCTTTTTCTACGAGCAGGCTGAGAGAGAGCTTAAGAATGGAAATAATAAAAGGGCGGAGGAATTTCGACTCATTTCCGAGATTAGATCAAGGACTGCTATATCAATAGCGAGGAAAAAAATCTATGCGAATGAGCTTCAAAGATTAAATTCTGAGATAGAGGAGACGAACTCTATAAAGAAAGCCTATGAGGATGAGCTGAGAAAAAACGCCGCAACCTTAGAGCAGATTAAAGATAGAATGGCTATCTCTCAGGATAGAATGCTTTCGAGTGCACTTGATAAGCTTGAGAGGGCTTCGGGGAGAATAAAGGCCGCTGAGGATGTATCTTCCGAAGATTTTAATCCAGGGATATTGGATGAGGCACGTCAAACCTACATTAAAGCTGAGGAAAGTTTAGCCTCGGGTGAGTACCAACGATCTATCGAGCTTAGTGAAAAGGCGATAGCACTTGGAGAAAGGGCTTACGACCAATCGAAGACGAAGTTCAAGCTCAGAAGCAATATCCTAAGTAAAGTTACCGGAATCTATAGAACTGAGACTGAACCTATTAAGAGTGGTTTGATGGTGAGCATTTATGGAGTATTTGCTCCTTCAGGTAGAACCATTCTTTTTGATGCCTTTCCTTCTCTAGACGCTATTGCCGGTGTTTTGGCTGAATACCCAAATCTCAAAGTAGGTATAGAGGGATCTACAAACGAGGAAAAATCGGAAGAAGGAAATACCAACCTAGCGAATATACAGGCTGAGGCTGTGAAGAAGTATCTCGTCGCCAAAGGTCTTTCACCCCAAAGATTTAGGATAATTAGTGCGGGTCTTCGAGAAGGAGGTAACGATAAGACGCGAGACCCTCACATCGAACTGATCTTAGAACTTTTTGACTCCGACAATACATAGTTTTCACTTGATCATGTTTTATTAAAGACAACTTGTTAAAAAATGACGAGGTAGTTATTAAGAGGAAGGAGGTAAATCTGAGGCTTCTTCAGAGAAGATTTCTACATCTTTTGATGCTATTCTCCTAGGGTCTGATTTTGCAGTTATGGTAAAAAGCACTCTTTCGGATGGCTGTAGCAAATTTTGGGAATCCTCGCCAATAACCGATGCGGATGTTGCCTCGATAACCTTTCCGTTATCGTCTTTTAGAATCATGACAACCTCGACAGCTTCAACAGGGATGTCCCCTGCATTAACAACTGCACCATTGAACTCGAGCTTACCTTCTTCATTTATGCTTTCGAGGATAGGTCCGTCCAGGGTGACGGAGCCTGTGTCATTTGAGCTTCCGCATGCCCAGAATAATGATAAAGAGGCTATTAGTAATATAAAAAGTCTATTCATTTCTTTCTTCTCTCAACAAGCTCAGAAATAGAGATTACCTTCTTGCTTTCTCCTTGCTTTTTGCTTGGTTCTACGTCGCCCTCGTGGTCTTGTATTATATCGCCAAGCACCTTATACATGATTTTCAGCGCGCCTACGGAATGCTCCCTGAGGTATCCCTTTTCAAAAATAACCTCCTTTCTTCTCCTAAGAAGGATGTAAAGTATAAAAGCCTGATTGTTTAAAACCACTAGAATAGCCGCGTACAGTATGGAGTTATCCGCAAATACCTTTTCCATAAGTGCTTGCGTGTCCGAGTCAATCTTAACAATTCCAAAGGGCTCAGATTGGCTCTGAATGGTAAAAGGAACTGAAACCGTTACCATTCCATTTTTGTCCGATACGGTGTATCCCTTTTTAGGGTAAAAGTCATCTTTAATTTCTTCTGGTACCTTTCCGCTTTCTACGTCACGTCTCAATACAACGCTAAAGAACTTTGGTGCTATTTCAAATGTGTTAAAAAGCTTTTTTCTTCCAAGCCTTTGATCAAGGAATATAAAGAACTCATCGCTGGTTCCCTCTTTCATTCTTTGTGAAAAAAAGCTCCTTGCCTGCTCACCGATAGTTTCTGCAATAGCCCTTGTTTTATTTACGAGCTCTACTTTTGCCTTATCAAACTGGAATAGAAATACCAGCCCAACAAATGCAAAGATGCAGAGCTCTATTCCTAAAGCAGGAATTATGGTTCCAAGTTTGTTTTTTAGGCGCATTTCATAAACTCTTCTAATATTTCCTGCACACCCTCGTCTTGAGACCTTCTTAAAAGCATGTATACCATTCCCCCGAAATCACGTCTTGAATCTCCATCTAGGCTTCTATACAGTTTTACAAGCGTTCTTTCCCCTTCGGTAAGAACCTCGAAGCCATTCTCCGTAATGCCCTCCCTTTCCATAAATCTTGTAAGTCTTTCTTTCTTTGCAACGTTCCATAGTTCATCGATAGAGACTTCCAAGATATCAGCTATCTGGTTGCATCTCTCCAAAGACGGAGCATCAACTTTTCCCGTCTCAAGTTGATGTATAAACACGCTCGAAACGCCTAATGAACGAGCGAGGTCCTCTTGAGTTATATTCTTATGTCTCCTTTTATTTTTCATATAATCCCCAAATCTCATTGTCTAACCTCCGGAGGAATATGGTTTTCTTTAATTATACAACATGAAATCTAATATTATAATAATTCTGTAAAATAGCAAGTGCCTTTCTTGGAGTGTGAATTCCGGTATTGCGGGTCATTTTCCTGTCCATAATATATCGAAATCGTTTTCTAAAGCCATAGGAATTGCCTACATTGGAAGTGGGGATGTGGAAGATTGTTGGAGTTCTTTTAGAATAAGTGGGTAAAGTGTATATGACTCACCGTCTAGTTTTAATTCAATTTATATCTTTGTTAAAGTGTTTTTGTCTGAATTTATGGTTTATTTTAAGAAGGGAAAAAGGGCAAGATTATGAATAAAGTACCGATTGGGCGTGATTCTTAAGACATTTAAGTATGCCCGGAGACGGAATCGAACCGCCGACACAAGGATTTTCAGTCCTTTTTAGGCATTTTTGCAAATGTTTGATAACACTATTATTTTTATTAAGTAGCTGGAATTAAAGGGAAATTTTATTTGCAGGTAGTTACATAGAGTTCATGGAAAACCAAAAATTTCGTATGATTCTTTGCATATTCTTTGAAAGGTAATTGATAAAAAGAGGGGCTAACCAGGTAGCCCCATTGTCATTCTGAGTTATAAAATCTTCCGAAATTGTTTCATATTCTCTCAAGCGCGTTATATGGCAAATCAAATTGCTCTGACTTATTTGTCTTCATCCAATCTTCTATTTCGCTCATCTTAAATCGTATCAAACGTCCAACCCGATAATGAGGAATGTTTTGCGTTGCTACAAAATGATATGCGGTTCGTTTCTTTACTTTAAG
>JAKEHC010000055.1 GCA_022615255.1 Candidatus Dadabacteria bacterium
CTAGGTAACGAGGAATGAGAACGAAGGGCTTAACCTCCGAATTGCTTACATTTCTCTGTACAGGCTTAGGAGAAGGGAACACAAATACCGATAAGCTGACGAAACAAGTACTGCTCTCATACCCGGATAGGGACTATAACCAAACAAAGATGGAGGTTGTAGAGGCAATTAGAGAGCTCAGTGATTCTGGACAGATTCAGATTATAACCATGGGCTGGGAATTGGGACAGGAGTTTTTCTTCATCTGCGCAAAGCGATTTTAAGAGAATTAAGACCTCTTCTTTGACATTGTAAATTTTGTTATGAACTGTCTAAAATAAGCTTTTAGAAGGAAGCGGCGACATAGCGAAGGGATAATTAAATGGAAAGAAAACAACTTGTGCAGAAGATTTCAGAAAGCGCAAATATAACAAAGGCTCAAGCTGAAAAGGCAATTACTCTCATAACACAGGTCCTTTCTACAGCCTTAAAAGAGGGCAAGAAGGTGCCAAAGTATTTAATACCCGAATCACCTATTGACACTCCGATCTGGAGCACTGTATTTCCCTTCGGGACACCGCTGTTTGTAAGGAGACGGATGTTTCTTAAAGAGCAGTACAAAAAAGCTCTGACGGATTACAGAGATGCCCTACTAGAAGAGCTTAAACAAATAGAAGAAGAAATCAAAGAATTGGAAAAGAGCGAGAAGGAAACGGATAATAAATAAACTCATAGGAGTATTTGTTGCGGGTACTCGATTACATAAGAATAGTCGACGTCTCAGATATTTGCACTCTATCTTCTAAATCGTTTCAGGTGACTTACACAATTGTCTATTCTCAAGACTCGAATTTCAAGAATCCAAAAAGGGGGGTATTCACGCTAAGCTTGTCCGATTTTATAGATGTAAATAGTTTGGATGGTCATGAAATTGAGAAAATAGCCTCTTGCCTCAGCGGTCATGTGCTTATAAGAGAGAAAGAGGAGGATGGGACGGTTACAATTCTTCACCTTATGGGATTGCCGCTTAGAGACTGGTTCGCGAAAAACGCTCTCGCTTATAGATTTAATCAGCGATAGTCATGTAAATAATGAATTCTAAACCCTCAGCCTTTACTCCCCTTCTATATCAGTTGAATCTTGAAGGCTTATTCTGAAGGGGGATTCTGGGTAAAAGGTTTGATCTGTGTATTTAATGTTTTTCTCCTGAATAAGCACCTTAAACCTGTCTCCCATCATCTCTGGCAGGAATAGATTTTTGATAGCCACTCTCTCTTTTTGTGAAAAAAAATCTCCGGATTCCTTTTCACCCGAATATCTCTCGAGAATGTCCAATATACCCCAGTCAACCAGAAATTGCCCCTGGCTTGTGTACTTAGATTTATTTAAGCTGAGAGATTGCCCGGCTCTTATTAGATTGGTGAAGTCCACATGAGCCGTTATATCCTGCTCGCCTATATTAATGTAGGGATTCTCGTTTGTGGTGTGTCTATAATAACACATAAACGTGCCCTTCATTCTCGAAGGGTTATATAACTCAGGCGCGAGATAGCCGTAATCAATCGTGAGAATAAACCCTTTGGCAAGAACACGGGCTACGTCGGAAAGCCACTTTTTTGCATTAAGGTTTATCTCTAGCTCTTGCTCTTCTTCAAATTTTAAATTGTAACCATCAAAATAATCCTTCAAGAAACCCGTGCTAGGTTCCCCCAGAATCTCGATGAACTCTCTGTTTTGAAGTGAAACAAATATTTCATGAAGCTCCCCGTTCTTAAACCTGGCTCGGTGAAATGGGAAGGAATCTACAAGCTCATTCGATATAAAAACACCATAGATGCTTTCACTCTCTATGTCGTTAAGGGAATTAGCCCATTTAATCTTATCCATGTGCTTTTTCAATGTGGTTTTTTTTTCTTCAAGTTGATGAGGGCTGAGTTCAATAACAACGTAGTTGACCCTCTCATATAATTCTCTCTTATATCTTTTAAGGGAATCCAGTATATCCAGCGCCAAAAACCCCTTTCCTGCTCCCATTTCTACGACCGTGAAATTTGGGATGTCGATCACTTCATATGCCCGGAAGATAAAACTGCCAATAATCTCCCCAAATGCCGGATGAACGCAAGGGCTTGTATAGTAATCCCCTTTTTTTCCAATTCTTGCTTTTCCGGAGCTGTAGTAGCCATATTCAGGATGATACAGCGAAAGCTCCATAAATTTTGCGAATGTCATAGGACCTGAATCACGGATTATAGATTTTATTATAGAGGTCAGTTGATTCATCTGTACTAATGCTTTTTTCTAATGCCGATGAGATTACATGAATAAGTTTTCTATATTCTTTTTGTCCAAATCCCATTTTAATGGGTTATTGACAATATATTCCCGAATATTATTTGATGATATTTCATCACGAATAATGTGGTCATAAAATGATCTCTGCCATTGAAATCCGTAATCCTGGAATTGATCATGAACCCTTTTTGTCACCGCATTCTTAAATGATTTGATTATCTTTGATAATAAACCGTAATTTTTCTCCGTAGGGACAGAACAATGTTCTGTCCCTACAATACCACCATTATAGTCGCCAGTAAGGATTATTATTCCGTGAATATGGCTAGGCATTATAATAAATTCATCAATTTCAACATTCTTATAATAATTGGGTATTTCCTTCCAATACCTTTCTGCGATTTCACCATATTGATTTAAAATCATTTTATCATCTTGAATTTCCCCAAAATGTTCAACTTTATTTTTTGTGCAAAGGGTGACAAAATAATACGCGCCTTGAGAATAATCGTAATTTTCTAATCTGTTTAATTTTCTTTCTCTTTATGTGTATTGCAAGTCTATTTGTCTTAAGCCTTCCTTTGCTATTCGTATATTATATCTTCTTAATCAGAGCTTTAAAGCAAAATGCCTCCCCAATTTGAACCGCTATCCCCGTTAGGTTAGAATTTCGGCATGGCAAAGAAGCGATTAACGAGGATTTATACAAGGACTGGCGATAAGGGAGAAACGTCTTTAATTGGAGGAAAGAGGGTTAGTAAGACTTCAGCCCGTGTAGAGGCTTATGGCGATGTTGACGAGCTTAACTCTGTTCTTGGGATTGTTAGGGCAGAAGCTCAAGATATTGAAATAAAGGAAATAATTACTGAAATACAGAATGACCTTTTTATTATTGGGGCAGACCTTGCAAGCCCAAATGAAATTCAGGTTCATAGAATAAGCAAAGAGAAGATAAAGGAGCTTGAGGGGATGATAGATAAATTTTTTCAAGAGCTCGGACCCCTTAAGGAGTTCATACTTCCGAGCGGAAGGGGAGGAGGTCCATACCTCCACCTAGCTAGAACAGTCTCAAGGAGGGCGGAAAGAAGAATCGTAAGGGTTATGGAAGAAGAGAAGGTAAACGAAAACGTACTCGCATATATAAACCGCCTTTCAGACCTCCTTTTTATGATGGCAAGGATTGAGAACAAGCGCGGGAATTTTGAGGAGACCTACGTAAGGTTCAATAAATAGATTGATGACTGGTAGAGACGACCCGCTGGGTCGTCTCTACATTAAAACATGCTTGATTAGGTACAGCATGAAAGAAATCGAAACCTACATTGTAAATCCTAAAATTGAAGAATATCTGAGAAGCCTTGAAACGGTTCAGGATGAGGTCTTAAAAGAGATGGAGATATTGGGAGAGGAAAGAGGATTTCCAATAATAGGACCGCTTGTAGGAAGGCTAATTTATCAACTTGCAGTCATAATCGGAGCAAAAAGGGTATTGGACATGGGCTCTGGATTTGGTTATTCGGCGTACTGGTTTGCTAAAGCTGTAGGAGACGGAGGGCATGTTGTATTTGCTGAGCTTTCCGAGAAGAATACCCGTCTTGCAAAAGAGTTTTTTAGACGTGGGGATGTCGACAAAAGAGTAGATATACATACAGGAGATGCGCTTGAGATCTTGGAAGAAATGGATGGGGTTTTTGATATTATCTTTAACGATATTGATAAGGAATTTTACCCTCTAGTTGTGGATAGAGCATACAAAAAGCTAAGACCTGGGGGGCTCTTTATAACGGATAACGTTCTCTGGTTTGGAAGGGTTTTAACGAATGATTTATCTCCCAGTACAAAAGGTGTTAAAGAATTCACACGCCTTATTTTTGAAGAGAATGGGTTTTTTACTACTGTTATTCCTATTAGGGATGGTGTATCGATAAGCGTGAAGTTATAGAAGCTCGAGACTTTTAATATTTGGTAATCCACCATATCTAAAGAGGGGGGTTCGATCCCCCTTAAGGAATTAGGCGCTCGGAATAATCCAACCCACTAACTCACCTTTAGAAAAGAGGAGGACAATTTAATGAAAGAAACCTATTGTAGAGACGCCATTAATGGCGTCTCTACTCGCTTGTTTTAATTTGGCATATTTGAATTTATGCTCAATAATATATTTTTGTAGTGGTTTCTGGTACTAAGAAGGTAGAGAGATGCAAAGGGTTAGAAAGGTAATAGAAAGAGACGAACTTAAGGAGAAAATAAGACTATACCTCGAAAAAAACCGAAAGGAGTTAAGAGAATTCCATAATAAGGAGGTACTCGGTGGGCGCCAACTGGCAGAGCGAAGGTCAGAGGTTATAGATCATCTGATTTCCCAAGCTCTAACAGGGCTTGGCTTTTCGAGATTATCAGGCGTTTCAATAGCTGCCCTTGGTGGATATGGAAGGCGTGAGCTTTGCCCGTGCTCGGATATAGACCTTTTATTCCTTTTCGCACCCGGGAGCGAGTCGTTGGCAAAGGAGGCGGTGGAAGCCCTTCTATATCTCCTTTGGGATTTAAACCTGGAAATCGGGCACTCTGTTAGAACGATTGAGGAGTGCATAGAAACCTCTCGTGATGACACAACGATTTTTACGTCCCTTTTAGACGGTAGATTTATATTTGGGGACAAGGAACTCTTTGGTCAGCTAGACACGACAATCTTCAGGCAGCTGCTTCCCGCCTTATCATCTAGATTCATAGAGAGGAAGATCGCCGAAAACGAAAAAAGGATAGAGAGATTTGGCAGGTCTGTTTATCTCATCGAACCCCATGTTAAAGAAGGTGAGGGAGGGCTGAGGGATATTCACTCAGCGCTATGGATAGGTAAGGCTAAATTCAAAGTAAAAGGCTTTAGGGAGCTTCTTGAAAAGGGTGTTTTAATCGAGAGAGAGTTAAGGGTATTTGAAAAAGGCTTAGATTTCCTCCTTCCAATAAGAACAGAGCTTCACTACCTAGCAGGGAGGAAAGAGGACAGATTAAGCTTTGAGTGGCAAGGAAAGGTGGCTAGATTTCTTGGTTATAGAGATGTGGGTGAACTTCCAGCAGTTGAAAGGTTTCTCAGAATTTATTATCTTCGTGCGAGCGTTACTAGGGAGTATTCAAAGAAGCTTATCGAAAGGTGTATTTTAAAATCAAAGGTTAGCTTTCGTACTCCAAAAACTGTTTTTCTTGACGGCGGCTTTATCATTCAGGGCGGTACGCTCTCCGTTTCGGAAAGAGGAATTTTCCATGACCATCCTGAAAATCTTATGAGGGCTTTTGAAGTGGCTGACGCACATGGACTAAAAATGAGCAAATACCTACACGACTTGATTCGGGATAATGTGAAGGTAATAGACGACCACGTGAGGAGAAATCCCGAGCTTAATGCCTCGTTCTTATGGCTTCTTAAAGATGGTAGAGACGCAGCTGAAGCCCTTTTTGAAATGAATAGGCTTCGCCTTCTCGGACACCTCATTCCTGAATTTGGAAAGATAGTTTGCATGGTTCAGCATGACGCATATCATGTCTATACTGTAGACATCCATTCTATCTTTATGGTGAAAGAGATAGAGAATCTCATTAAGGGTGAATATGAAAAGGAGTTTCCACTTCTTACTAAAATCGCTAGGGAGATATCTAAAAGACACGTTCTTTATCTTGCTTGCCTCTTTCACGATATGGGAAAGGGCGAGGGTAGGGCTCACTCCCATCGTGGAGCCGCAATGATCCCTAGAATCTCAGAAAGGATGGGGCTTTCAGAGGAAGAGAGCGATCAGCTTGAATTCATGGTAAAAGATCATCTCGCAATGCCGCACATTTCTCAAAGGCGTGACATACATGATGATGGGCTAATACTAAAGTTTGCAAAATCCGTTAAGACATTAGAAACCTTATCAATGCTCTACCTTCTTTCCTTCGCTGATATTAGGTCTGTAGGGCCTGACGTGTGGACAAATTGGAAGGGAATGCTCTTAGAAGAGCTATATTTAAGAACCGCAAATGTCCTTGAGCGCGGAAGTTTCAGGAGGGAAACGCCTAAGCGGAAATCAAGGAGGTTTATAAGGGAGGTCATTCAACTTCTCAAGAACGAAATCCCTGAGTCTAGTATTAGGCAACACTTGGATGTTATGCCTTACTCCTATTTCCTGGGATTCTCACCGGAGAAGATAGTTTATCATGTGAAATTATTTGAGAGGTTTAAAGACAACATAGGAGTTGATGTGACTTTTAATCAGAATGAGGATTACGATGAGTTTACGTTCTTTGGATATGATAAACCCGGGGTTTTCTCTAAACTATGTGGTGTGCTTGCTGGTAGCGGTATAAACATCTTAGGGGCAAGAATTATAACTCGTGATGATGGAAGAATAGTGGATGTTTTCTATATAAATAGGCTTGGGAAATCTACTTATGAGGAAAAGGAGGTATGGAACAAGGTGAAGAGCAATCTTTTTGGGGTTTTAAAGGGGGAGGCTGATGTAGAGGAGCTTGTGTCAAAGAGAAAGAGGGAGAAACCTATTTATATAAAGCCTATTCCTCAGCATCCTACACGTATAGATATTGACAATGAATCTTCTGAGACGGCTACTGTTGTAGATATTTACACACAGGATAGAGTGGGGCTTCTCTACGACATTACTAAGACACTTACGAAGCTCGGGCTTTCTATTGATTACGCTAAGATCTCTACAAAAGTAGACCAAGTTGCAGACGTATTTTACGTTCGGGAGATAGAGGGTGGTAAGGTATTTGATAAAAAGAAGCTGGAAAATATTAAAAAGAATCTTCATGAAGCGATAGATGTTGCCATGTGATCATGTTAACCGGTCTTCTAACAACTCGATGTTTTATTTCTTATACGGATTGATTGAACCTTAAAACAAATGGATGAAGTAAATTTCAATAATATTAATCAATTACATTTCGATTTCTTACTTATAGGAAGCGGGCTTGCGGGGCTTTATGCCGCTCTTTACGCCTCAAGATTTGGCAAGGTCGCCCTATTAACTAAATCCACATTAGAAGAAAGCAATTCTTACTGGGCACAAGGCGGTATAGCTGCGGCTATGGACCCTCAAGACTCACCTATTTTTCACATAGACGACACAATAAGGGCAGGAAGGGGGCTTTGTAATAAAGAGGCTGTGGAAATCCTTGTTCGTGAAGGGATTGAAAGGGTATCGGACTTGATTGCCCTAGGGATGAAGTTTGATTTAGGTGAAAGGGGTTTGGAGCTTGGACTTGAAGGGGGACACAGTAAGAGGCGGGTGCTTCACGCAGGAGGTAACTCTACAGGCAAGGAAATGGTTCGGTTTCTCATATC
>JAKEHC010000056.1 GCA_022615255.1 Candidatus Dadabacteria bacterium
CAAGACCTGTGCGTGGACTGTATATGCCCTGGGCTTGATAATACCACAGGATGGTTTGACCTAGCGGTAAGCTTCCCTGACCCATTAATCGGAACATCAAATTTTACAGCCGGGCTATTGGGAACTATAGAGTCAACGGGGGCAGGATCGCCAAATATAGGGGGCATAGACTGGCTATTTAATGAAGATGCCTTCTTACACACCACAAGATTAGGGTCACAGTTGGTAACGTGGTGGAGCCAGAAGAATTTGAGGAACACATACATACAGGTAACGAACACAATAGGTTTCTGTGCTTTTAATGGTGCGATAATATTCGCCCCTTTTATTAATGGTAATGAATCTTTTGCCTGTTATGGGGTACAGGATTGTGAGGATGCATGTGATGTGGTAAATGAGGTGCTTAAGGGTGATTGTGAAGGGACGGGTGATCCCAGGTTATCATGCGTAGGTGTACCATTAGAGGTAAAGTTTCTGGATGAGAATTGCATAGAGATAACAAACTTCTGCGACCCATACACACCTGGAGACACACACGTATATAACCTTGGGGACCTTATAGATAACAATGGTATTCCGAGAAACGACGCAGTGCTTCAGGGGAAAGAGGGGGTATTCCTAGTAACCCCGGTGAATAACTGCGAGGATGAGTTTCCGATATCATGGAACTTCCTCCAGGGTAACATGAGGCTTATAGACCAGGATAATGATACTGATTATGGGACAAACGTTTTTGCAAGGAGGGCTATTGGTTTGACAGCCGGATGTGGTAACGATGAACCCGGTTTTTTTATACCTGGGGCATTTGATTGTTTCTATGAGGTTGTATCTCCTTCACAGCTAAAGCATAATTTCTTTGAGGCAGGAGTAGCGGCGGCATCGGACTTGGTATTAATCTCATTCATAGATAATTACTTTAGACCTCCATTTGGTCCCCCTCGTCCATATGCAGTAATCCCGGGTTTTGCCCAATACACACCGGATGATTTCTGTGATGAGGCAGAGAATTGCGATAGTTGCCCGCCATTCACAGGTTGCTTTGTAAGGACAGGGTTAAACGACCCCTTCCCTATAAGCGAGGACTTTGCACCTCCTACACCTACACCAGCACCAGCAACACCTACACCAACACCTACAGTAACAGTAACCCCACAACCGTGCAGTGAAGATGATCCTGTATGTCCTCCAGGTCAATTCTGCGACATACCACCAGGTGGTGATACAGGGGTATGTGTACCTGCGACACCTTCACCGACACCTGGACCCGGAGGAGGAGGCAATGGTTGTGATATAGCGGGAATGCCAGTGCAGTTAGGTACAGCAATGGCTAACATACTGATACCTCTAGTGCCGGCGTTTGCGATTGGGTACAGGATAATAAGGAGAAGGGGTAGGAAAGAAGGGAAGTAAAACAATATAGGTTAGCAAACCGCAGCCGTATCCTTCGACAAGCTCAGGATGAACGGCTGGAGTGCCCAGAAATGAATAAGAGAGCCAGAGGGAAAGGATAATCCCTCTGGCTTTTTTGTTTCCCTTTGAACCACACTGCGGTTCATTAAATTGCGTCTCTCTGATGACATGCGGTTGTTATTTGGTAGAGACGACCCGCCGGGTCGTCTCTACAATAGTGACCTATACCAAAACACCTTAGAGCGTAGAAGAAACCTTTAGGTTTTCATATCGCTAAACCCTTCATGATTTTACGTACTGCTAACCATTCTGTGGTAAATTAATACCAATGCAGGAAGAGGTTGAGAGATTAGTTTTCCTTAATCGGATAGGAATCTTAGAGGGAGCTTTAATCCTTCTCTTATTCCTCCTTGTTTTTTACGGTTCCATAAGAGCTACAAAACGACTAAAATCATCGAGGAAGAGGGTTATTCTCATCTCTCTTCGCGCTTTATCTTTCCTTCTTATAGTTCTTATAATCTTAAATCCCGCTCTAAGAACTGAAACCTATCAGGAAGAGAAACGCCGCCTAGCCCTTATCATTGACGGCTCGTGGAGTATGAGCCTTCCTTCAGTCGAAGATGGAGCATCGAGGATTCAAGGCGTGAGAGATTTCTTTAAAAAGCACAAAGACTTTTTTGGAGAGCTTGAAGAGAATTTTCTAATAAGTTACTACGTGTTCGACAAGTCCATAAAACCCGTCTCCCTTAATTTTATAAATGCAAACGAGCCAAATGGTACAAAAACAGACATCGGCGAGGCAATTAAAGAGCTTGAGAAGAATTATAACGCTGGTGAGCTTGACTCCGTCATACTATTCTCGGACGGGGCGGATAACGGGGCGGTATTTAAAAAACCATCAGACGAATTTTTAAAGAATATAGGCTTCCCTATAAACGCCGTCTCTGCCGCATCGGGCGATATTCCGCGCGATATATGGATTGATGGCGTGAAAGGGAGCGAGGTCGCATTTATGAGATACCCTCTTTCCATAGACGTTGTGATTAAATCAAAGGGTTTTAAATCCCTAGGTTTACCGGTAACCCTAAAAGAGGGGGAAAATATTGTTTCTACCAGCGAGTTTGTTATAGATCCTAACGGATATAACAAAGTAGAATTTACACTAAGCCCTATATCCCTTGGAAGAAAGATTTACACGGTATCCATTCCTGTCATCGCCGGTGAGACTATTAGAGAAAATAACCAAAAATCGTTTGCCATAGATGTGGTAATTGATAAGATACGCGTCCTGCATGTAGCGGGAAGCCCTTCATGGGATGTAAGATTTTTAAGAAGGGCTTTAAAGAGAAACCCTAATGTCGACCTGGTTTCATTTTTTATATTAAGAGGGGTATCTGATATGGTGTTTGCCTCTCAAAACGAGCTTAGCCTGATTCCTTTCCCGGTAGATGAGCTTTTTGGGAATGAACTTTCGAGTTTTGATGTCGTGGTATTTCAAAATTTCGACTTCCGCCCCTATGGGATTTTTGGATATCACCTCGGAAAGTTAAAGGAATACGTATTGGAAGAAGGTGGGGCATTTTTTATGATTGGGGGTGAAAGTAGTTTTGATAGCGGAAGCTATGGGGGAACGCCGATTTCAGAAATACTTCCTGTTGAACTCAACCCCATTCCACCATTGATTGATGAAACCTTCAGCGCCGAGAAATTTCGCGCAAAACTCACGCCAATAGGAATTCGCCATCCGGTTATGCGAGTTACTCCAAACGAGAAGGTAAATGAAGAAAACTGGGGAAATATGCCTGAGCTTTATGGATTTAACAAGGTTGAAGGAATAAAGCCAGAGGCGCTACCACTTATTGTAACACCTCAGGGGGAACCAATATTTGCCCTTACTAAGGCTAAATCAGGTAGGGTTGCATCCTTTCTATCAGATTCTTTGTGGGAATGGAATTTCGTTCGCGCAGGGGAAGGAGAGGTTTCATCATATTACGACACGCTCTGGAATAGGATGCTTCTATGGCTGGTGAATGACCCGGAATTGAAAGATATTAGAGTAAGGACTGAAAAAACATCTTATGATTTAAAAGAAAAGGCTAAATTAGATATACGGAGGTTTGCGTATGGCGAGAATGAAGGAGAGATTAAAGCCTCCGTCATTTACCCTGACGGTGTGGCAAAAGAGCTAAATCTCGAGAAAGCGTCTCCGGATAGTTTTACTACGGAGGTCGAGACAGATAGATACGGGGTTTATAAGGTCAGGGTTGAAACTAAAGGCGAGGAATCAAATCTCGACACAGATGCAGGTAGTGATGAGACCCTATTCCTGGTCGAACCCCCTATTAACGAGATTAAAAGCCCTACTGTGGACAATGGGTTGCTTAAGAGCCTCTCGGAGAAAACCGGTGGGCGTTTCATTACCATTAACGAGAACCCTAGGGGTTTAGGAATAGATTTTTCCCCGAAAAGAATAATCTCCGGCTATAGAACAGAAGTGATATGGGATAAACCGTGGTTTTTTATACTAATAGCCGCTCTTCTTTCTTCTGAGTGGATGCTTGGAAGAAGATGGGGGCTTAGATGAATTTCGGATTTCGAAATGCTGATTGCGGATTTAAAAAATCTTTTATTCCACAATCCCAAATCCGAGATTTAAGATCGGTAGACGGAGGAAAACGTGCTGATCGCAGTTGACGTTGGAAACACAAACATTGCATTTGGAATCTTCGCGGGAGAGGAATTAATAAATCAGTGGAGAATCGGGACAGATAAAACTAAGACCGGAGATGAATATGGGGTTCTTTTCAGGAACCTATTAGGTCTTAAAGGGATAGGATCGGCTTCAATTAAGGGCGCAGTGATCTCATGTGTCGTTCCTCCACTTCTTCAAGTCATAGTTCGCATGGTAAAAACCTATTTCGATGTTAATCCCGTTGTTATAGAGCCAGGAATAAAAACTGGAATGTCTATACTATATAAAGACCCTAAAGAAGTAGGAGCCGATAGGATTGTAAATGGCGTAGCGGCTTTTCATGAATACAAAAGAAGCGTGATAGTGGTGGATTTCGGCACAGCTACAACTTTTGATTGCATATCTGAAAAAGGTGAATATCTCGGAGGCACGATAGCGCCAGGGCTTGTCATTTCTGCCGAAGCCCTTTTCGAGGCTGCATCTAAGCTGCCCAAGGTAGAAATAGTAAGACCTAAAACAGTCATAGGGAAAACCACTATCGAGAGCATTCAATCTGGACTTGTCTATGGGTATGCCGGGCTTGTAGATGGAATTGTAACAAGGATCAAAAAAGAGATTGGTACAAATCCAAAGGTGATTGCAACCGGCGGTCTTGCAAACCTTATTGCCGGAGAGAGTTTAACAATTGAGAAAGTTGACGAGTTTCTTACGTTAAAAGGGCTAAGACTGATTTATGAGTGGAACAGATAGGTTTATCATACATAGACACAACACACTCCATCCTCATTACGATTTGAGAATTGAGATAGATGGTATTTTAAAATCATGGATTATCCCAAAGAGCCTGCCAACAGTAACAAAGGAAAAGGGGATTGCAATACAGGATAAAGACCTGGAGCTCAGTATAATTTATATGAATGGTGTTATTAACGACGGCTATGGGGTTGGGGATGCCGAGATTTGGGATAGTGGAAGCTATGAGCTTAGAGAGAAAAGGAGTTCAAAGATTATATTTGAGACGAAGGGCTCGAAACTCTCTGGAAGGTTCGTCCTTTTGCTTCCAAGTTGGGGCAGGCTGAGTAAGAAAAGGTTATGGGTTTTATTTGCCTCTCAATCTGTGAGATGATAACTTTTATATTACTACACTTGAGGAAAAATAAGGGCTAGAGAGGTTTATGTCAATGGCTAAATTTGGGGATGGATATTGCTGGATGATTAAAGATGATCCCTCAGTGTGTCCTTACATAAGGCCCGGAGAAGAACATCTGATAAACGATCTTAATACGCGTATCAGAGAGAAATGTATAGAATGTGAAGAACTTACAAATGATCTAAAAAGACTCGAAGAAGAAAAGGGTCCCGTCTTTAAATCTATCTCAATTGTTCTAGACGAGTTCCTGAAAAAGGAACAAAGGTTAGAGAGGTACGGAAAATCTCTTAAAATCAAGGAAGAGATGTTTGACACTATGGCTCATCTCTCGACCTCGCTTAAGCTCGTTCTAGATTTAGATGAAATACTTTACAAGGTCCTTGTAGCATTCACTGCCGGAAGTAGTTTTGGATTTAATAGAGCAATCTTGCTCCTCTCTCAAAAGGGAAAGCTCCGCGGATACTTTGCGCTTGGTCCTAGAAGCCCTGAAGAAGCCCACATCATCTGGAAAGATATTTCTGAAAAAAACCTTACCATAGTAGATCTTCTCATCTTTTCTCCTCAATTATTTCAAAAAGAGAAGGAAAAATTCAGGGAAGTCCTTAAAAAGATGGAATTTGACCTTGATGAGGGGATCTTTAAAAGAGCCTTCAAAACGGGGATGATCCCTAGAGTTACTACTGAAGATATACTACCCGCGGCTATTCGCGATTTTTATGGTGATACGGCCTTCTGGGTCGTGCCACTCTTTTCACACCTTAAGCGTCCGCTCGGAGTCATACTATTAGATAACTTTCTAACTAAAAGGGAAGTATCCCAGGAAGAGATAAAAGCTATAGAGATCTTTTCAACCGAGATCTCTTTAGCGCTTGAAAGAGGGCTCACTTACGAAGAGATTGAAGAAAAGATAGAGACGCTTGAAGAAGCAAACGTCAAGCTAAAAGAGCATCAGGAGCTCATTATGAAGCTCAGGGGAGAAGCCTCGATAGGCGAGATGGTTCTCCAAATAACCCATTCCTTTAAAAACCCGACGATCGCTATAACAGGGCTTGCAAGGCTTTTAAAAAAGAAGGCTACTGATCCATCTTCCGTCAATAAGTATACAGACGGAATACTAGAAGAGGCTAATAAGCTTGAAAAAACACTCATGGATTTTATCAATTTCGTAAAGACCACATACACATCAGAAAAAAACCCGATAGACATTAACAAAGTAGTCGAACTCTTATATCAGGAAAAGAAAACTGAAGGAAAATCCCAAGGGGTTAATTTTCACCTTAATCTGGGGAACGATCTTCCTATGGTTTTAGGGAACGATTATCAGCTTTATAACTGCATTGAAAACATCGTAAATAACTCGATTGAGGCAATGCCGGAGGGAGGAGAGCTATTTATAGAAACCGCAGCGGAGAATGGCTTTGTTTCAGTAGCTATAAAGGACACTGGTCCGGGCATATCGGACGATGTGATGAATAACATTTTTAAGCCGTTTTTTACAACTAAAACCCTAGGAAGCGGCTTAGGGCTCTATACGTCAAAAGAAATCATAGAGAATCTGGGAGGTCATATAGTTGTATCATGTGAAAGAGGTAAGGGCTGTAATATAGCTATAAAAATCCCAATCCATAGCAGGAACGAGGCTAAATATGCGCAAAATCCTGGTAGTAGATGATGAACCAAACATTAGGCTTGTCTATAGAGAGGTGTTGAGTGACGGAGGATACGAGGTATTCGAAGCAGAATCAGGAAAAGAAACCTTTGACATTCTTAATCGCGAGCCGATCGATCTTGTTGTCTTAGATATAAAGCTCAGATCGGAGAGCGG
>JAKEHC010000057.1 GCA_022615255.1 Candidatus Dadabacteria bacterium
GCCGGTCATAATGGCGAAGACGGAGAACAAGTAATTGAACGTCTAAAGGACCTTGACCCTGACCTAGCTCGCTATGTAATCGAGTTTCCCTTTGGAGACATTTACAATCGCAAAGGGCTAGACTTGAGATCCAGAGAGATTGCTACTGTTGCTGCACTCATAGCATTGGGCAATACCAATCAACAATTGAAGGTACATATTCATGGTGCGCTCAACGTCGGGGTATCACGACAAGAGATTATCGAAATAATCATTCAAATGGCTGTTTATGCAGGTTTTCCTGCGGCGCTTAATGCTATGCGCGCCGCAAAAGAGGTATTTATGGAAATTGATGAAAAATCAGAGAAGGAAGAAAACGGGAAGCTTAATGATTCTAAACCTGATAAAACACCACCCCGTTTGATTAAACAAGATGAAAAATCATAAGTCTGGCAAGATAGAAGTAAACAACATCAATATTTATTATGAAATCCATGGAGAAGGAGAGCCTCTTCTTCTAATCGAAGGGCTCGGCTATTCCAATTGGATGTGGTTTAAACAGATCCCTGCTATTTCCAGGGCATATAAAGTTATTGTTTTCGATAACCGCGGGGTTGGAAATACCGATAAGCCCGATAGCGAGTATACGATAGAGACGATGGCAGATGATGCGGCAGGTCTTCTCAAAGCCCTTGGGGTAGACTCAGCCCATGTTCTCGGGGTTTCTATGGGTGGCTTTATTGCCCAAGAGTTAGCTTTAAATTATCCGGATATGATAAAGAGCCTTATTTTAGTTTCAACTAGCTTAGGAGGGAAAGATAGTATGCCAAAGGGTTCTAACCTCTGGAACTCTTTTGTAAAATTATGGGGACTAATGCCCGATGTACTAGAATTAAGTGGTAAAGGCAGTAGCCCAATACCTCTAAACCCATTTGGCTTAACTCCTGAAAAAAAGATTCGTTATGGACTTTCTTTGGCTTTCACACCTGAATACTTTAAAAACCATCCTGAGGAGATCGACCGTATTGTAGAGTGGAGACTTTCTAATCCGCAGCCGCCATATGCATGGAAACGTCAACTTATAGCTGGAATGAACTTTGATGCGGCTCAAAGGGCAGGGCAAATAAACGTCCCAACACTGGTGGTAACTGGGTCTGAAGATAGAGTAATCCCGCCTGAAAGATCAAAACGGCTCGCAGAGGAGATTCCGAATTCAAGATTTATTACCCTTGAGGGAACAGGGCATCTTCTCTTTATCGAACAGGCTGAGAAGTTTAATAAAATTGTGCTGGGCTTTTTACAACAACTAAGCAAACAAAAGGAGCTTGAGATAGAGTGGAAGGAAAAGAAAAAATGGTGGAGGAAAATTGTTTCCTTGTTTTTAAGCAACTAAACTAATTTTGCACTATCATGGAATATAGAACAGACAAGAATGTCTGTTCTACCGAGCATTATGGAGACGACCCGGCGGGTCGTCTCTACATTACAAAATCCATATGAAAAAGAGCGAGCCCACTAGTGGGCAGACACAGGGGTCTGCCCCTACAAAATAATTGGTGAACACAAGGTTTACCCTTACATAATAAGGGCAACCGCAAGGGTTGCCCTACAAATTTAACATCGAATCATAGGCTAATTTAAACGCACGAAGCGCTAGCTTGATATTTTCTTCAGTATGCGTTGCCATGAGCGTTCCCCTGATGCGGCACTTACCTTGCGGGACCGAAGGCGGACGGACGGCTGGGGTAAATACCCCGTTCTCCCGTAGCGCCCGTGCAAAATCTAACGTTGGCTTAGCCTCGCCAATCAAAACCGGAATAACGGCAGAATGGGAAGGGAGCACTTCAAGCCCGATATTTTTTAGCCCTGATTTAAATTTCTCTATCAGACGCCAGAGGTGGTTTCTCCTCTCAGGCTCAAACTCGATAATATCAATAGCAGTAAGAGAGGCGGCAAGGGAGCTTGCAGGCAGGGATGTGTCAAATATATATGTCCGAGCTCTATTTCTAAGAAAATCAATAAGCTCTCTCCTTCCCCCAACATACCCGCCCAGGGACCCGACTGCCTTTGAGAGAGTTCCCATAACTATAGGAACGCTGTCTTCAACATTAAAATATTCTGTTGCGCCGCTTCCCCTTTTTCCCAAAACCCCTGTTGCATGCGCTTCGTCAATCATAAGCATACATTCATGCTCTTCGGCAAGCTCAATTATCTCAGGAAGTGGCGCCAGGTCTCCATCCATGCTAAAAACCGTGTCTGTGACTATCAATTTTTTATTTCGAGACTCATCTGAAGATAGAAGAGAGCTTAAATGCTCCACGTCACAATGCTTATATATCTTTATTTCGGCGTGAGAAAGCCGACAGCCGTCAATGATGGAGGCGTGGTTAAGCTCGTCGCTATAGATTAAATCGCCCGGTCCAACGAGGGCGGAGATGGTGCCTATATTTGCCAGATAACCGGAGCTGAAGAGTATCGCCGCCTCGGTCTTCTTAAAAGCTGCGATTCTCTCTTCTAACTCCCTGTGAAGGTCGGAGCTACCGCTTACAAGACGAGAGCCGCCTGAACCCGCACCGTATTTCTCCAAAGCCTTTTGCGCAGACTCCTTAACCTTTGGGTCAGTTGTGAGACCCAGGTAGTTATTTGAAGCTAGGAGTATATAACGCTTTCCTTCGATAACGATCTCCGGCGATTGTCCGCTCTGTAGCTCTGTAAGGACTCTGAAGAGATTTTTATCTCGGATTATATCTAATTCTTCTCTAATCCAATGAAGCGGGTCTTTCATCCTATTTTGTTAAATAACAGATTTTTCAGTTGTATCGAACTGAAGTAAATAATAAATGATTTTTAGAAAACCACGAATGCCGGGTGATTTTACTTGCAAGGTAATGAGAACAAAAAAACCGGGTTTATCGGGCGGATTTAAAATAAGTATGAGAATCTACCCTGACTCCAGTAGAGACACGCCATGGCGTGTCTCTACATTAAGAAAGGGGGAGAATTAAATTTAAGTGAGGGAATGGCAATGCGCCTTATAATTTTGGAATATTTAGGCTCAGAGACTAATAGTTAAGAACCAAGCTACTGAATATTAATAAAGACACGACACTCAGTATGCTTCTCACCGCATGCAATCTACCCCAGCTTACAAGCAACCTTCTTGTCTCGCTTGATGTTTTGTCTAAATTTGGATTCAAAAGCTTCTTATTAATGGGCATAACGACTATAAAAGTGAAGGGAATGACAGAAAGAAGGATTAAGGTGCCTATTAGCCATCCAATGTTAGAACTGCCGTACCAGGCAAATACTGAGCTTATAAAGGAGATTATGGCAAGACTAGCCTGTATAACTGCTGCACGCCTGTAGCTTGATGGAAACACTGCAGCCGCTAACGCAGTTCCACATTCCATTCTGGCAGGATGCTCTACAAGGTTTATGTATATGGCTGCGCCTGCAAAGAAAGCGCAAGATATAATTGCAATTAATTCTGATAGCTGTAACTCCATCATCGTTTTCCTCTCTTCTAATGCGCTAATTGTTAATAAAGACGCATCGCAATGCGTCTCTACAATAGAAATCTGTTTACTAAATTTAAATAGGCGCATTGCTATGCACCCCTACAATTTTGAATATATGGAGTAAGAAACGCCATAAATGGCGTCTCTACATCTATTATTTAAGATTCCTCTGTAGCTTTCTTAATAGCCCTGTAAGTAACACTAAGCAACTTCTTTAAATCCTCAATAGAAATCCCAATAGGTGGCATGAGGACAACCACGTTTCCAAGGGGGCGTATTAGAACCTCTTCCTCTCTCGCAAAATCGGCTACCCTCCATCCCATTTTCATCTTAATCGGGTATGGCTTCTTCGTCTCCTTATCCTCTACAAGCTCTATCCCTACCATGAGTCCTTTATTTCTCACGTCGCCTACGTGCTTAAGGCCTTTAAATTCCTTAAGCTCCTCCTCCAACAACTCTATCTTCTCCTGCAATTTTTTAAGAGTATTGTGCTTCTTAAAAACCTCCAGGTTTCCTAGCGCCGCGGCACAGGAGAGCGGATTTCCAGAATAGCTATGACCGTGAAAAAAGGTTTTAAACTCATCATATTCGCCCAGGAAGGCATCGTAGACCTCTTGAGTCGTAATAGTCGCAGAAAGTGGAAGGTACCCACCTGTCATTCCCTTTCCTAGAACCATGATATCGGGTGTTACGCCCTCATGTTCACAGGCAAACATTTTTCCAGTCCTTCCAAACCCGGTGGCAACCTCATCGAGAATCATAAGCACGTCGTATTCATCACAGTATTGCCTCACCTTCTTCAGATATCCGGGAGGAGAAACTATCATGCCTCCAGCCGCCTGAACATAAGGCTCAAATATCACGGCTGAAATCTCTTCATGATGCTCCTTAAGTATTTTCCCGGTCTCATCTCCGCAGGCGACCTCACAAGAGGGATAGGTCTTTCCAAGCGCGCATCTATAGCAGTAATACGAAGGCGCTTTATATGTTTCAAAAAGAAGGGGCTTAAACGCAGAGTGGAATAAATCAATCCCACCCACTGATACTGCCCCAAGCGTGTCCCCGTGATAGCCGTATTCCAGGGAGACAAATTTTGTCTTATTCGGTTTTCCCTTATGCTGCCAGTATTGTAAAGCCATCTTAAGCGCGACTTCAACCGCGCTTGCGCCATCGCCTGAATAAAAAACCTTCCTTAACCCCTTTGGGCAGATCTCAATTAACTCCTTCGCAAGCTCCGCGGCAGGGGGATTGGTAACTCCAAGAAGGGTGCTATGGCTGAGCTTCTCTACCTGGTCTTTAATAGCCTCGTCAATCTCAGGAACCTTATGACCATGAATATTAACCCAGAGCGATGATACACCGTCTATATACCTTCGTCCTTCTGAATCAACAAGATAAACGCCGTCACCCTCTTCGATGACAATCGGTTCCTCTTTTTCATAATCCTTCATCTGGGTGAAGGGGTGCCAGACAAAATTGCGGTCATATTCCCCTAGCTTCTTTGTACGGTCGGTCATTTTGTCGGAAATCGTGGTTAGTGTTTCGGGTTTCGTGAATAGTATATCGAGTCACAAATCACTATTCACGAACCGCGAACTAAACATCCCTTCTGACAGGCATCTGGAGGTCGTCGAGCATTCTTAGATCTTCCTCCGGAGAGCGACCGGGTGTAGTAAGGTAGTTTCCAAGAATCATGGCGTTTGCGCCGGCTAGAAGCCCCATTGCCTGAAGGTCCCTCAGCGTAACCTCCCGCCCGCCGGCAGTCATAAGAATCTTATCAGGAAGTATCAGTCTGAAAATTGCTATCGTCTTTACAGCCTCAAATGGTGATACCAATGATAAATCTGAAAAAGGAGTACCGGGTCTTGGGTTAAGGAAATTAATCGGCACCCAGCTCGGATCAAGCTCTCTAATCTCAAAAGCAAACTCAATCCTTTGCCTTACGGTTTCACCCATCCCCAATATTCCGCCTGAGCAGAGGTTCATCCCAGCTTTCTTCACTAACTTGGCTGTTCTTACCCTATCGTCATATGTGTGGGTCGTGCAAATCTTTGGGAAATAACTACGGCATGTCTCTATATTATGATTGTAACGCCAGACTCCATGCTCCTTAAGCGTGAAAGCCTGCTCCTCAGTAAGTTCTCCAAGGGAGCATCCGATTTTTAGATTTGTCTCTTTTCTAAGCAGGTCTACCGCCTCAAGCACCTTTTGGAAAATCTTAGGCGTCGGTCCCTTGGCGCTAATGACTATGCAGAAATCCATGGCGCCCAACCTCTCAGCCTGCTGGGCGGCTTTTAATACTTTCTCCGCCGCCACGAGCGGATGAGGTGTTATCTCCGTATCATAAAAGGATGATTGGGAACAAAAAGCGCAGTCTTCCGGGCAATTACCAGTCTGCGCGCTTATTATTGAGCGAAGAAATACGCCGTCACCCTTATATTTCAAAGTAACCTTTCTGGCCAGTGAGATAAGATCAGGAACCTCTTCCCTAGGAAGCTCGGTCAACTCAAGGGCTTCATCAAATGTTATA
>JAKEHC010000058.1 GCA_022615255.1 Candidatus Dadabacteria bacterium
AGAGGTAGCCTTAGGAAAGAAAATAAAACCAAACACAGGTACCTTTTTAGTTGCAAACACACAACCACTTTCGGTTACCTAGTTAAATTGCTTGACAGGCATAAACTATACTATCATCCTATATCTATCCAAAATGGCATTAAAGCGAGAAATGCCTCGTTCTTTAAAAACTTAAAACTTTCTATCATATAATCAATCCTTTCATTGAATATTAGGTTTCTATCGTGTGGATAAAATTGAATTCCTTTAGGTTTCGAGAAGAATTTAATAATAGGAGATACATCCTCAGAAATACCAGCCTCTCTTTTAGCTATCTTTATTGATTCTTTTATACCGCCAAATTCATCAATTAACCCGATTTCTTTTGCCTGTCGTCCTGTCCATACCCTTCCTTTAGCCAATTCTTCTGCGCCTTTGAAATCCATCCCTCTTACTAAAGCCACCTTCTTTACAAAATCCTCATAATATGATTTCATAATTTCGTTAAGCCTTCTTTCTTCATCCTCTGTGAACCCTTTGTAGCTGGAAAACATCGACGCCCTAGTACCGCGCGGTATTGTCTCATTTGTAACTCCCAGTTTTGTTAACAGGTTATTGATAATGAATTTCCCGGATATAATCCCTATAGAACCTGTAAGGGTTAAAGATTCGGCAACGATCTTTCTTGCACCGAGAGCTATAAGATAACCTCCCGAGGCTGCCACATCAGACATTGAAACAACAATAGGTTTCTTTTCCGATATAAGCCTTAGTTGATTTGAAATTATGTCCGATGCAATACCTGAGCCACCAGGACTAGATATCCTTAAAACAATGGCTTTAATATTTTGGTCGGCTGCTACCCTCTTAAGAACCCTTAATAAAGTTTGAGAGCCTAATGTCTTCGTTCCCCCACTTCCTTTACTCTCACCAAGTGTTACCATGCCAGAGTCTGAGATCAGAGCAATTAAGGCGGCATTTCTTTTGATTTTTCCTATAATAAAGCGAAGAGCCTCTTTTATATTTATAAGCCTAAGGAAACTCCCAGCGTGTATCTTTTTTAATTGATAACTTAGGGTTTCATTGATTCTTTCTTCAAGATCTGATTCATAACCGATCTTATCTATTAGTCCGGCTTTGAGGGCCTCCTCCGGAGTAAATGGACCAGAATCAATTAAGCGACCGACTTTTTCTTCATCAATTCCTCTCGCTTGAGAAATACGTTTTCTGAACTGAAGATACAAATCATCCATAATCGAATCTATCATATTCCTATGAGGCTCTGACATGGATCTCCTTGTAAACATTTCTGCAGCGCTTTTATATTCACCTAGTCGGCTGATTTGAGCCTCGATCCCCAGCTTATCTAAAGCGTCTTTAAAAAAAGTTACCTCAGCCTTAAGCCCGATGAGATTTAACACTGACCAAGGAGGAATGAAAACTATATCTCCAGCCGATCCTATCATATACTCTAAGTTTCCTGGGCTTTCGAGATAAACGAAGACCTTTTTTCCTTTTTCCCTAAGCTCAATAATACCTCTTCTAATTGCCTCTCCCCTTGCAAGTCCTATTTTGAGCTCTTTTATTTTCAGTATTATACCTCTGACTGCAGGAATTAATGATGCGTGCAAGAAAGTCTTTTCTACATCCCAAAGCGTTGGTTTTCTCTTTCTCGGAAAAAAAGGTATAAAAAACCTCTCCTCTTCTTCCGAGATTTCGCCCTGAAGCTCAATTTCAATAAAATTGTATCGTCTAATAGGGTCAATATTTATTATTGACATTTTATTTTAGTATAAATAATTGTTATTGGTGATTTGCTATGGCGATGGTTTTTATCTTTCAAGGAGATATTTTACAATCGTTCTTACTCCAAAGCCAGTGCCGCCTTTTGGATACCAATCACCGCCCTTTTCAATGAATGCTGGACCAGCAATATCCAAATGCACCCATGGCGTATCTCCAACGAATTTTTCAAGAAACATCGCTGCTGTAATCGCCCCGCCCCAGCGGCTTCCGACATTTTTTACATCAGCTATGTCGCTTTCTATGTCTTTTCTAAGCTCATCATCCATAGGGAGTTGCCAAATCTTTTCCCCTGCAAGCTTGGCAGCTTTTATTATTCTATTAATCAGCCTTTCATCATTTCCCATAAGGCCCGCAGTATAATCCCCTAATGCAACAATGCAGGCGCCGGTAAGTGTTGCGAGATCGACTATTTCATCTGCTTTCAACTCCACCGCGTAAGAAAGCGCATCAGAGAGAACGATTCTGCCCTCAGCATCGGTATCAATAACTTCAATTGTTTTACCATTTAGTGCACGTATTACGTCATCTGGCTTATACGCTCTTCCACCGGGCATATTCTCAGTTGCTGAAATAAGTCCGTGAACCTTTATAGGCAGGCTTAACCTTGAAATTGCCTTCATAACTCCTAGAACACAGGCTGCTCCTGACATATCGCCTTTCATTGTACGCATGCTGTCTCTCGGTTTTATACATAGCCCACCACTGTCAAAGGTTATTCCTTTTCCAACAATAGCTACTGTTTTCCTGATACTGCCTTTAGGCTTATAAGTAAGATGGATGAATCTAGGGGGTTCGTCGCTCCCACTCGATACGGCAAGAAGCCCACCCATACCCTTTTTTTTCAATTCCTCTCTTCCAAAAATTATACATTCTAGTTTTCCCTTATTTGCTACCTCTTGTGCAATTTCAGAAAGTTTTGTTGGGGTTAAGAATACAGGAGGCTCATTTACCAGATCACGAGCAAAGTTGGTAGACTCAGAAATAATATTAGCAAATTTTAGCTCTTCCTTAAAGTTGGTTTCTCTGATACCGCTCGAGACAAATTGAACGTTTTTAATACCCTCCCATTTTTTATCATTTGTCTTATATTTATTAAATTCATAATTTCCTAGCATTACGCCTTCGATAAGTGCGGAAGTATTACCTTTCTTTCCATTGACCGGAAAACTGAACGCTATCTCTTCGGAAATGAGTTTCGCCCTCTTAGCCGTAAATATTCCTACCTTTCTCAACACATCAGAAGAAAATTTCGGCTTTTTCCCTAACCCAGCAAGTAAAACTCTTTTAGCACCAATTTTGCCAAGTGTATTTATCATAACACCCTTTCCTAATTCGCCACTAAACTTCTCTTCCCGAGAGTTGCGGCTGAGTGCCCCTGCCAGAGCATCGTCAACCTTTTTAATCAAACCTTTAATAGCCTCCCCCTCGAATCTTCCAAGAACCAAGAGATCGCACTTTATCTGTAATATGTCTTCTACGCTTAGTTTGAAATCCACGTTGTAACCCCTCCTTAAGTAAACAATTTATCAAGAGCATTTTACTATAATTATACAGTTTTAATTTTAAAATTCTCCTTTAGATAATCTTACTTGTGAAAAGACACCTATTCCATCATAGAATCCTAAAGACATATCTTAGGTCTTATTGTCCATCAATCGGCAACAATATAAAAACTGGCATAACCGGTTGGATACTTTAAAAAAACCTTATATAGTATTTATAAGTAGGAAAATATATCTATGAGAGGAAGAATATCATGAAAAATATCATTAAGTTATTAACCCTTTTATTTATCACAGTTCTTTTGTTTACAACCTATTTAGCCTTTGTATATGATAAGGAATCTAAGGCAATTGAAGCCAAGCTCTCAGAAGATGGCGTTCAGAGGGTTGACGTTATAGTAGATAGTTACTCGTTTGAGCCCAACCAAATAATAGCAGTTGTAAATAAACCCGTAGAAATTACATTAAGAAGTGTTACAACGGTCGTACCTCATAATTTTAATCTGAATTCTCCTGAAGCCGGTTTAAATATAGACCAAGATATTTCACCAGGGGAAGAGGTCAAAGTCACCTTCACACCGACAAAGATTGGGATCTTCGAATTCTACTGTGATAAAAAGGGTCTGTTTGGTAGTCACCAAAAAAAGGGAATGAAAGGCATCCTAGAAGTTAAATAAAGCATCTAAATGTACATCGTACCGATTAATCGGATCACGAAGGGCACTAAACCGTCCTGCTTTCTTGAATAATTGTTTGGGGAAACCAATTAATACAAAATCAGGGGGAAATTGTAGTTCAATTAAAAAATATTCAATCAAACATAAAAAGGTGGATATCTATATATTTTTATTTAAGCACGAGTATTAAACATGTCAAAAGTAGTTTCCGTAGGTATAGCAGATGCTCCTTTTAAAATTCATCAGAACGAAGTAAAGGAATTCGTACATCAATTGTTTCACCGTGAGCGCGACGATATTGAGAGATTGATCAATGTCTTTGATAATTCAATGATAGAACACCGGTATTTCGCCCAACCAAAAGAATGGGCAGGACAATCACACGGGTTTAAAGAACAAAACGAGTTATATGTTAAGCTTGCACTTAAGTTATCATGTGAAGCCTTACTAAATTGTATAAAAGAAATAAATGCAGAGCTTTCAGATTTCGATCATATCATATTTATTTCAAGCACCGGAATCTCTACACCGAGCATAGACGCCTTATTAATTAATGACCTAAAGCTAAATCAACACATAAAAAGAACCCCCCTTTGGGGACTTGGATGTGTAGGAGGTGCGGTTGGCTTAAGTCGTGCTTACGAATATACCAAGGCCTTTCCAAAAAGCGCCACAGCCGTTATCGCTGTTGAACTCTGCAGCTTGACATTCCAAAGAGATGATTATTCAAAAAGCAACCTTATTGCTACTGCCATTTTCTCTGACGGAGCCGCATCTGCACTTGTAGTTGGAAGAGAACACAAGCTTTTTCACAATAGGGGAATAGTTTTATTGGATTCATTCTCGACAATATATTATGATTCGCTGGATGTAATGGGTTGGGAAGTAGTGGATAATGGCTTAAAGGTGATTTTTAGTAAAGATATACCTACAATCGTACGGAAATGCGTAAGACCAAATATCACCGAACTAATTCAAAAACACAACCTAAAAATAAAAGATATAAAGCATTTCATTACACATCCCGGCGGACTAAAGGTTATAAATGCTTACGAAGAGTCTCTTGACCTAACTAATGGAACCCTAGATTATTCGAGAAAGGTTTTACGTGAGCATGGAAATATGTCTTCTCCAAGCGTGCTGTACGTATTAAACGAGTTTCATAAAGATAAACAATACTCATCTGGTGATTACGTGTTAATTTCCGCTCTCGGTCCGGGGTTTAGTTCTGAGCTTATTCTATGCCAAGCAGTATGACTCCTTTTTTGCTATTCATCCTTTTTGTAATATCGCAACGAATAGCTGAACTCTTCCTTGCAAGAAGAAATGAGAAGATTCTTAAAGCTCAAGGAGCATTTGAATTTGATAAAAACGGGTATTTCATTATTGTAATAATGCACACTTCCTTCTTTGTTTCATTAATTTTTGAAAAACTATTTCTGAATAGAACGTTAAATAAATACTGGATTATTCTAGCCATCTTTTTTTTGTTAGCTCAAATATTGCGTTACTGGGTGATTAAAACCCTGGGTATATACTGGAACACAAAAATTTTAGCCCTACCAAAACATAAATTAACTAAGACTGGACCATACAAATATTTAAAACATCCAAATTATTTAGTAGTAATTATAGAGATTGCTGTAATACCAATGATTTTTTCATGCTATATAACTGCAGTAGTTTTTAGTATGTTTAATATTCTTTTGCTTCGGAGGAGAGTGCGTTTGGAAGAAAGTGCTTTGGAGGTGGCTTGTTAATAATGTGGTTGAAGATATATTAACAATAGCAGTAATACCATATCTTAACTATTAGCGAATTGTGTAATATAGGCTTAATAAACAGCACTTAGAGTTAACTCACAAATTTCAAAGATTGCCTTCTGAAGCTTTATTTTTAACATTAACCAAGCTAATCAAAATCTGACCTGGTTTTGGTGAAGGTTCGTTATCCGTAGCAAATACAATAAGTTCATCCCTTGTATCTTTGATCAAGAAAAGCAGTACTACTGTCTTTCCATATAACCGCTGAAAAGCTCCATAGTCAAACTCCTCAGTCAGGCGTGTTTTTTTGATTTCCGCTCTAAAAGAGGGAATTTAGATAAGAATAAGGTATTCCGACCTCCAAACAAGATTCGACCACGCAAGTGTTGAGGAAAAAGGTCCTGGTGTCTACCATCGTTGCCAGCGCTCTCTGGAGGAAGTTGATAAACTCTTGACCGCCCTAAGGAGTCGCTGAAATGTGTAGCAGTTAAAGCATTAACTCTGCGGTGTAAGGCGAAGAATCAAATCCCCAGCCTCAACGTTTTCCCCGTCGGATACAAAAATCTTCGTTACTATACCGTCCTCAGGGGCTTTTATGTTCGTTTGCATCTTCATTGCCTCTATTACGACAAGTGATTGATCAAGGTTGACCTTATCTCCCTCTTTTATAAAGAACCTTACAATCTTACCGCTTAGAGGTGCGCCTACCTCCTCAGGATTGGCTAGATCAGCCTTCGGTTTTATCTTTACCGAAGTTGGAACAGATTTATCCGGTATTCTTACAGGGCGCGGTTGCCCGTTTAGTTCAAATAGGAGAGGCCTACGACCATCCGGTTCAATCTCCCCAATTGCAAATAATTTGATAAGTATAGTCTTACCCTCTTCAATTTCGACTGTTATCTCATCGCTGGGTTGCATACCATAGAGAAAGGCTGGTGTAGGCACGAGAGAAATATCACCGTAGATCGTACGATGTTGATCAAACTCCTCAAATACACGGGGATAAAGCAAGGCCGATATTATATCTTGGTTACTTATTGTATGACCAAGATTTTTTTCCAATCGCTTGGCCGTACCATCAAAATCAGCAGAAGGAATAAGCTCCCCAGGTCGTACCTTGATAGGCTCTTCATTTTTAAGAATAGCCCTTTGTACATCTCGCGGAAACCCGCCGGGAGGTTGGCCTAGGTTTCCGCGCATCATATCAATTACTGATTCTGGGAAGTTTAACTGATCCCCCCTTTTTATCACATCCTCAGTAGTAAGGTTATTTTGAATCAGATATAGTGCAAGGTCACCAACTACCTTTGAAGAGGGTGTAACCTTTATAATGTCACCAAAGAGTTTATTTACCTCTGAAAACATATGCTTTACCTCTTCCCATCGCTGTGCCAGGCCGAGTGCGCGTGCTTGTGCTCTTAAATTGGTGTACTGCCCTCCAGGAATCTCATTTATATAAACATCAGCATTGGTAGATTTCATGTCACCTTCAAAAGGAGCATAATACTCCCTCACAGCCTCCCAATATGTCGATAATTTATGTAAGCCTTTCACATCGAGCGTTGTGTCACGTTCACCTCCTTCCAGAGCTGCGACAATAGCGTTCAAGCTTGGTTGAGATGTAAGTCCGGATAAAGTGCCTATAGCCAGATCAACTATATCTGCACCCGCTTCTGCCGCTTTTAAAACAGTTGCCTCTCCGTTGCCGCTTGTAGCATGAGTATGAAAATGAAGTGGTAATCCTGTCTCCTCTTTTATAGCGTTTACTAGTTTTTCCGCAGCATAAGGTTTACATAGACCGGCCATATCCTTTATAGCTATAAAATGAGCCCCAATATTTGCCAGCTCCTTTGCAATATCCACATAGTAACTAAGTGCGTATTTATCTCGCTTTGGATCGGTAATGTCGCCTGTATAGCAAATAGCGGGCTCGACTACCTTGCCTGTATCAAGAGCAGTTTCTAAAGCAACCCTCATACTTGGGATCCAGTTAAAACAGTCGAAAATACGGAATATGTCAATTCCTGATGAAGCAGCCTCCTTTACGAATTCACGTACAACATTATCGGGGTAATTTGTATACCCTACGGCATTTGCGCCTCGAATAAGCATCTGAAACATAGCATGTGGCATTGCCTTTCTAAGACGTTTAAGGCGTTCCCAAGGACACTCCTTGAGAAAACGTAAGCACACGTCAAAGGTCGCTCCACCCCACATTTCAAAAGAAAATATGTCCTTGCCAAAATAAGCTGTAGCCTTAGCGATACGCAGCATGTCATATGTTCTCATACGTGTTGTAAGAAGCGATTGATGCGCATCTCGAAACGTAGTATCAGTAATAAGCAGGCGTTTTTGATTAAGAACCCAATCAGCCAACCCCCCAGGTCCTTTAGCTTCAAAAACACGGCGATGTTCAGGGATCTGATTTAAATTGCCATCCGTTTCAGGAAGTGGTGGTGTAATAGGTGGTCTATCAGTCCACGAAGCAGGTCTTGCCAGTGTCCCGTTAACGCTTATATCTCCTATAAAATTCAGAAGCCTTGTTGCTCTATCACGTGACTCTCGAATTTCAAATAACTCCGGATGTTTATCAAGAAAGGAGGTATCACACTCACCGGTGCGAAAAATGGGATGGCGAATAACGTTCAGAAGAAAGGGAATATTGTTTTTTACTCCTCGTATACGAAACTCTCTTAATGCGCGATCCATTTTGCTTATGCACTGTTCAAATGTAAGCCCCCAGGATGTAATCTTAACTAACATCGAGTCATAGTACGGGGTAATTACCGCACCTACATATGCACTCGCAGCATCCAGTCTTATACCGAACCCACCAGGCGAACGGTAAGCAATTAGACGTCCTATATCAGGCCTGAAATTATTTGTGGGGTCTTCAGTAGTTATACGGCACTGAAGCGCATAACCATGGCACTTTACTTGAGATTGCTTGGCGATACCGATTTCAGGATCGGACAATCTATATCCCTCGGCAATACGGATCTGGGCTTGCACCAGGTCCACACCCGTAATAAGTTCAGTAACTGTATGCTCTACTTGTATCCGTGTGTTCATTTCAATAAAGTAGAAATGACCTTCCTTGTCTACAAGAAATTCGACGGTCCCCGCGCTTGAATAGCTTACCGCGCTGGCAACGCTTAAAGCTGAATAGTAGATCTTCTCTCGTAATTCAATATCTAGGGATATTGCAGGGGCTAATTCTGTAACCTTTTGATGCCTTCTCTGTACTGAGCAATCACGCTCAAACAGATGAATTATATTGCCATATTGGTCACCTAAAACCTGTACCTCAATATGCTTCGGATTCTCAACATATTTCTCTAGTATTAACGCATCGCTTCCAAAGGCACTTATTGCCTCAGAGCGCGCATGCGCTAAATTCTCAAGAAGAGACTTATGATCTCCTGCAATTCGAATACCCCGCCCACCCCCACCGTGTGCAGCCTTAATAAGAACCGGATAACCATGCGATTCGGAGAACTTAATAGCCTCATCATCATTGGTGATAAATCCCTCTGTTCCTGGTACAATGGGTACTTCGACACTGCGAGCAATATGCCTAGCCTCAGACTTATCCCCCATTAGAGCTATTACCCTAGGAGAAGGTCCTATAAAAGCTATTCCTTCTTCTTCACAAACCTTAGCGAACTCAGAATTTTCAGATAAAAATCCATATCCCGGATGTATAGCATCTACATTTTTATCACGGGCTAATTTAATTATGCCCTCAATATCTAAATAGGCTTCAACAGGACCTTTTCCTTTACCAACGAGATAAGCCTCATCAGCTTTATTACGGTGAAGAGAAAATGCATCCTCTTCCGAATAGATGGCTATTGTGGTAATACCTAGCTCAGTGCATGCGCGGAAGACACGTATCGCAATCTCGCCACGGTTCGCCACTAAAACCCTGCGAAAGGGTTTTAATGTTCTCTTCCTTTTTAAAATCTTTCGGTTCACCGCTCCTCCCATTAGCTATGAGAATAGTAAACAAAAACGAGTAATATTTCGAGTTATAGCAAAGCTTTTATGCTTACTCAATCAATAAAATGAGTTGTCTAATTATACAACCTTTGTGTTTGAGTTTTAAGTTTTTCATTCTATTAATTTTAATAGAAGCCCGATCATTTGTATTTCATATATAATAAAATGAATTATAGAAATTCATTTGCTAAAAAAGGATTGCAGTTGAATGTATAATATGTCTAAGGCCGATTTTTATACATAGACGTCTTAAGATAAATTAATCAATCAACAAAGAGAAATTCAAAAAATGATAGAAAAAAAATTTTCTAAAGGCGAAGCCCTAAAATTTGGCTGGAATATGATAAAAAACAATCTAATTTTTTTTATAGGATTGTTTGTTATAGACGGGTTAGTATATAAACTCCTTGAGTTTATTAGTAGTTCAACAAAGGAGAATATGCCAATTCTTTCAATTATAACTGATGTTGTCTCCATTATTATACAATTATTCATTCAGATGGGATTAATCAAAATAGCTCTAAGGATTTATGATAATAAGAAGTGTGAATTAGCAGATGTATTTTCAGACTTGCTTTCTTGTTTACCCCTGTTTTTTAAGTATTTATCCGCATCTATTGTATACATACTAATAGTTCTTTCCGGCATAGTTCTACTGATTGTTCCAGGGATAATATGGAGTATTAAATTTAGTTTCTTTAGTTACTTTATAGTAGACAAAGGCCTAGGACCCATCGAGGCATTAAAACAAAGCTCAGTGATTACAAATGGTGTAATGAGAGACCTATTTCTTTTTTGGCTATTAGTATCCGTAATAAATTGTGTAGGCTTACTAGCCTTTTTTGTTGGCTTATTCGTTACGATCCCCATAACGATGATTGCTATTGGCTATGTCTATCGAAAGTTACTTTATCAAACAGAAACTGCAAGTGTTGTAAGCGTGGGTATAACTCCTTAGATTTAGCTCGATGATAAAGTTGAATATTAAATTTAATTACTTATGTTTAAATATGAAGTATTGATTTTAGCAATAGCAGATATAACATAATTATTTTTAACTAGTTAATGATAGATGTACAATATCATCAGTTAAATTAAATCTAAGCCGTTGATATTGACTATAACACATTATAACAATTAAACTTTACTCTAAATGCTTTTCCCCGCATATCGTCCGAGAAGATTAAGAAGCTCTGAAAACATACGTGAGATAGTCCAGGAAACAAGACTATCAATAAGCGATTTCGTTTACCCCATGTTTGTTGTGCCGGGTACAAAAGTAATGGAAGCTATAAACTCGATGCCTGGAATCTTTAGACAATCAATTGACAATGCAATTAATGAAATAAAAGAAATAAATGGACTCGGAATACGGGCGGTACTTCTTTTTGGTATCCCTGAAAGTAAGGACGAATTTGGCTCCAAGGGCTATGATGAAAACGGAATTATACAAAGGGCGATAAGAAAAATTAAAGAAGAGGTAACAGAAGTTCTTCTTATTACAGATGTCTGCATGTGTGAATATTCGAGTCACGGCCACTGCGGAATTATAAGGAATGGCAGAGTACATAATGACGAGACCCTTCAGTATCTAGCAAGGATAGCGTTATCCCATGCCAAAGCTGGAGCCGATATCGTTGCACCCTCTGATATGATGGATGGGCGGGTGGGCGTAATAAGGGAGGCACTTGATGAAAATGGATTTGATAATGTTGGCATCATGTCATACTCCGCAAAATATGCATCTGCCTTTTATGGACCATTTAGAGATGCCGCACAGTCTACACCGCAGTTTGGAGACAGGCGTGGTTATCAAATGGACCCTTCAAACGTGAGAGAGGCATTGAGGGAGATATCCCTTGATATACAGGAGGGTGCAGATATCGTTATGATAAAACCTGCTCTTTCTTATCTCGATGTAATAAAAGCGGCGAGGGAAGAATTTGATTACCCGATAGCCGCATACAGCGTCAGCGGTGAGTATTCAATGGTAAAAGCAGCCGGAGGATTTGGGTGGATTGATGAGACTAAAGTTATGATGGAGATTCTTACGGCGATAAAACGTGCAGGCGCGGATATTTTGATTACATATTTTGCAAAAGATGCAGCGATGGTTTTGAATACATCAAAAAGGTGAGAAAACTATAGTCTCGGAATAGAATTGTAGAAAGCTAAATCGATTGTAGATAGTACTTACTCAACCGGAGCAGTAATGTTGTTCCAATTTATAAGTATTAGCCCAATAACTATGAGCACAATACCCATAATACGCTGAATAGATATGGGTTCGTGAAGGAAGATAAAGGCATATAGGGCAGTAAATAGAGGGAATGTTGCAGTAATCGGAGCTATCCTTGAAGTAAGGTCCTGTTTAAGGGCTACGAAATAAATAAATAACCCCACAATACCTCCTAAAAGTCCAGCAAGAATTATCCAGAGTAGTGTTTTTCCATCAACAGTACTGAATTCCTTGTATTTACCTGTAACTAGAGATATGACAACTACACAAGTAGCTGTAAAGATAAATCTTATTGTCATTACTGTAAATGGAGAAGCTTTTACTAAGCTAAGCTTTTCAAATATTGGAGTGATACCCCATATTGATGCTACAAGTAAGGCTAAGGCTGCTGCTTTCATAATTTACCTCCATCATAATCTTCATTAAGCAGATAAATTGTAAGCCATATCATTCTTGCAGGGAACGTATACATGCGTTCCCTACTTTTATGGGAAATTTAACCCTCACTTACAAATACTATAACTTCAGCAAGGTTTTCAATCCTATCCACATCATTCCTAGTTTTATATTTCCCTCTTTTATCAAGTAAAAGCGCTCTGATTCCAACCGAGCGGGCTCCATAAAAATCATATTCAAGGCTGTCACCTATGTGAATAGATTGGGATGGAGATACACCATTTCTATTTAGCGCAAGCGTGAATATCTCTGAACATGGTTTCGCATATCCTGCTTCGCTTGATATTATAAATGAATCAAAGTAACCAATAATCCCAAGGTTTGTACAAACATCGTATATCCTTGAGTCGAAATTCGATATTATTCCAAGAGTAAGCCCCTTGCCTTTTAGGCATGATAAAACCTCCTTTGTCTCAGGAAAAAGCTCCCATGCCTTACTTCTAAAGGTTTCAAAAAGTTCATCAAAGTACGAATCAAAGTTTTCAAAAAAGCCCACTTCGAGAAACACCGTTTTTACAACGTCATACCACCACTTCTTCTCATATATCTTTCTATCATTTTGAGAAACGTCAGAGAAAGCCAGAGGGGGAGCAGATTTAAAGGCTTTAATAAAAGCCTTCTCTATTTTCTCTGGTGCAGAATCGGCACCGTATTGCCTAGAAACATCCCAGTATACATTCCCTACTCCACCTTTTATATGAAATAAAGTATCGGCGGCATCAAAAAATACAGCTTTGATTCGATCATTATTCATTTTATAACCCCTTTGGACAACGAGAATATTTAATATACACTTTAATTTTATATACAGTAAAACAGAATGACTAAAACCGGCCACAATCAAAATATCATTGCTATTGTAGACGACCTATTTTTCTCTTCTAAAATAAGAGAATCTGCAAAAACTCTAAGATTAGACTTGGAGTTTATAAAAGACACCAATGGCTTAATCCAAAAGCTACATTATGGGAAACCCTCCCTTATTATCATTGACCTCAACTCAAAAGCATCAAGCCCACTAGAAACTATAAAAGAGCTTAAATCGTCACCCGACCTAAAAGACATTATTATACTTGGCTATATTTCACACGTACAAACGGAATTAAAAGACGAAGCTATTAAAGCAGGATGTGATCTCATATTTCCACGATCAAAGTTTTCTAATGAATTAAAAGAGATTTTAATGAAGTATAGTATGAAATAATAATCTCTAACTATTAGTGGAAGCTGTCCTTCCAACTTTTTAAGTAATATTGTTTGTGCTAATCATTAATTAACTTGTAATTCTCATTACGTTCGTGTATGAGAATCTTACAAGCCTTAATGAGGATCTGACTTTCTTAATTTATAATATAAAAAAAACTTGAATCAGGAGATCACAATGAGCGACTCTAAAATAGAAACCCTGAAAACCCTAGTTGAGAAAAATCCAAACAACCCCCTTGGCAGGTACGGGCTTGCAAATGAGTACATGAAATTGGAGATGTATCGAGAGGCAATAGAACAAATAGAAGCTTATTTGAAATTAAAAGATGATCAGGGCGCGGTCTACAGAATACTTGGAGAAGCACTGCTTAAACTAGGAAAAAAGCAAGAAGCAAAGGAGGCATATAGAAAGGGAATCGAGGCTGCAGAGCGCCACGGACATCCAGGAATGGCAGCCGAGTTTGAAGATACACTAGAGTTGATAGATTAAAAAGGAGTGAATTAAAGATAATAATATCGTTGGTGGGGACGGGTGCAACTCCGGTTCAATTGAAGAAGATAGAATCGTGTCTCAGGTAGGAATTGACGCCATTCTTAAGCACTTAAAAAAAGATGATAATTTTTATGGCTGTCCCATCTTTCTCTTGAATAAACGATAGATGAGAAGAAGAATAATTGAACCAGCGATGGCTACAATAAGACTATGCCAATTCAAGCCAGCAGCAATCTCAATATCAAATAGACGCCCTCCGATATAACCACCAATGAGTGCTCCGAGGATGCCAATGATAATTGTTATGATTATCCCTCCTGGGTCTTTCCCAGGAAGAATCCACTTGGCAATAGCTCCTGCTAATAATCCTAATATTATCCACGATATTATTGTCCACATATTAGTCCTCCTTTCGATTGAGTATTTTGTATAACTAAATCTTGTCAAGTATTTTCTCATAAAAATTAGGCTTATGTCAAATATAACCAGTCACCTTCGATATATTTGCAAAATGATAGGCCGCCAGCAGTGCAACTTATTTTTGTATTGATAAGGTTAGTTTCAAAGGTTTTTAATGACTTATTTTTAGAGAAATAAAACTCTACTAGCATTGTCTTACCTAGATGCTATACTTGCGTTAATTTTCTCTGCAGTTTTGTATGCATCAACCATTCCCCAAATCCAAATAATCGGAAAGGTGATAAATCCAATACCGGAGAACATTAACAAGATGCTGATTATCTGGAAGATGATAAAGAGGATGCCTTTCCCTATCTGACCATTGTAGATCTGTCCTAATCCTGTGAAAAAGAAGCTAAGGACTGCTGCTATACCTGGATTTTTTGGCATGTTTTGCCTTCGTTTTCATTTAAAAGCTATTTCGGATAACATACAAGAACCTGACTAATTCGTTTACTATCCAAAACGATATATCTACCGAAATATTTCGTCAATCTTTACTGAGTCTTTTCCAGGAATAATAAATTCAGCAAGAGCTCTAGCTACTAATACTAAAACTATCCATGGTATAATACCATTAGAATCCTACTTTAAAGCGAATTTCTTTAATGCTAACAATTTATTAGTATATTCATATAAAGATAAATTCATTGTCAATAATGAAGTTTATTTTACTGTTTGACGTATTGACTTACAATATCTACTTGGATGACAAAGTTTGTTGAGATGAGGGTTAGCAATAGCGGCATTAAAGCTTTCTACCATTGCATACATTTGACCTTAACTTCATTTATAATGTTACTTTATGATACCTAAACGAATAGTTTCCCTATGCCCGAGTAATACCGAGATTCTATTTGCTCTTGACTTAGGAAACCGAGTTATAGGAGTAGATAGCCATTCCGATTACCCTCCTGAAGTCACAGATCTACCTAAGGTAGGGCCTGACCTAAGAATTAATATAGAAAAGGTTAAAGCCCTCAACCCTGATTTGGTTATTGCCTCGCTAACAGTCCCAGGGATGGAAAGGAATATCAAGGCTCTAGAGCAAATGAAGCTCCCCTATATCGTCTTAAATCCACAAAGTATAAAAGAAACCTTAGAGAATATTCTAATGCTTGGCGAGATAACATCCAGTTTAGAAAAAGCAGAAAGACTGGTTGGCGATATAATAAACACAATAGATTCTATAAAATCAAAATTAAGAAAAAACCAATTTAAGCCTAAACTATATTGGGAATGGTGGCCCAAGCCTCTTATTGCCGCATGCAGGCTAAGCTGGGTAAATGATATGAGCGAAATAGTAGGAGGAGTCAATGCATTCTCCCATATTGAGAAAACAAGCTCTATAGTTGAGGATTCCGATATCGTTAACCTAGATCCTGACATTATTCTTATCTGCTGGTGTGGCGATAAAATGCAAAAGAAAATGAGTGAAGACAAAATATATATAAGGAGCGGATGGGAAAACATAAGAGCTATAAAAGAAAGAAGGGTGTATTGCCTACCTGAAGCCCTATTCGGCCGCCCTGGCCCTAGAATCGTAGATGGATTAAAATTACTTTCTCAGATCGTTTATGGTCCAATAATGTCTCACGAACGTTCCGAGATATTCGCTAGTTAGGGTACAGAATTATTCATGTAAGTTATCCCCATTAACTAAATTCTAATGAACAAAACGAAGATAGAGCTCTATAATGTAGGAAAAACCAAAAATCGAATCAAGATTTTAAAAGACATTAACCTTAGATTCGGCTCAGGGAAAATACACATCCTAATCGGACCTTCAGGCGCGGGTAAGACAACCCTTCTTAGACTTCTTAACCGAATGGATGAACCATCTTCCGGGAAGATCGAATACGATGGTAAAGATATCAAAGACATTCCAGTCTTGGAGCTTAGGCGCAGGATAGGAATGGTGTTTCAGATCCCCGTAATATTTGATGGAACGGTGAAAAACAACTTATCGGTCCCATATAGTCTTCGAACTAATTCAAACCATGTAAATGAAGAAGACTTAATAAATGCCCTTGAACTATCTGGACTTCGAAATGATTTCCTTGAGCGAAGGGCTTCAGACCTCTCGGTAGGTGAAAAACAACGCCTTACTGTAGCAAGAGCCCTTATGAACAAGCCGGACGTCCTTCTTTTAGATGAACCAACCTCTGCCTTAGACCATTTCACTGGAATAAAACTTCTTGAATCAATTAAAAAGTTAAATGAAGCTCTGGGACTTACAATTATAATGGTTACGCATCAGCTAGAATATGCAAGAATTCTGGATGGTCGTGTTATTAATCTTGTAAATGGAACTATAGTCAGAGTTGAGGAAGTCGAAGATTCCTTCTTAGATTCAGAGAGTATTTAGAGAGGAGTAAGCATATGGAAGGGTTCAATTATAACCTGATTGATATCAGCTACTTTGATTTGTTAATAAGCCTTGGTTTGATTATCGTAGCCGCCGGGCTTTCAAGGTTCCAGCACATGGGAATAGAACGTGACTTATTCGTTGGAGCCATAAGAACCTTTATTCAGCTACTTGCAGTAGGATATTTACTTAAATACGTATTCGCTTTTGATCGCTGGTATCTAATTTTATTAATAATCTTCATCATGATAATAGTGGCATCACGAACGGTAACGCAAAGACAGAGAAAAAAGACAAAAGAACTTCCATATATTGTTGGGTTTGCAATGACTGCAGGGTCGGGAATCACAGTGTTTGTAGCCACCCAAATACTTCTTCAAATAAAGCCTTGGTATGAGCCACATTATCTTATACCCCTAGCAGGAATGGTCATAGGAAACAGCATGAATGGATCTACCCTCGCGGTAGAAAGGATTGATTCAGAGATTCAATCAAGAAAGTTGGAAATCGAAGCCTACTTAGCACTAGGTGCCACGGCAAGACAAGCCGCAAGAACTTGTATCAGGTCAGCTATGAGGGCGGCGATGATACCTACCATAAACTCTATGATGGTTGTAGGGATAGTAGCCCTCCCCGGAATGATGACAGGTCAAATACTTTCCGGAACTTCACCGCTTATCGCTGTTAAATACCAAATCATTATCATGTATATGATTGCCTTTTCTGTAGCAATTTCGTCATTTATCCTTGCAAACCTGAGGTTTAATAGGTATTTCACATCCGACCATCGTCTGAAAGAAGAAGTTTTATGAGTATTTGTGGGAAAAGAGCCAAATTTCCTTAAATTTGCAACTAAGATTATTGTTTGGTATAATATATTACCAAATTTCATTTAAGACCAAGGAGGAGGTAAGTAAAATGAAGAAAGTAACAACCGTTGCTTTATCTCTTATGGTAGTTCTTTCGCTTATAATCTTATTGGCACATCCTGGCTTTGCAGGAAAAATGGACGTTGAGGGCAATGTTATTTGCGTTGAGGTGGACGAGAAAGGTAACGTCAATGCCATGGAGCAATTTACAGAGTGTGATGGGGTATTCGTTGTCGTTGGTAAGGATGGCAAAGTGTACACAGTATCTGGAACGGAAGAGCAGATGAAAATGATGGCAAAAAGCCCTAAGAA
>JAKEHC010000059.1 GCA_022615255.1 Candidatus Dadabacteria bacterium
CCCCAGTGTATGCAGATGAATTGTAGCACCCCAAAAAACAATTTTTAGTTGGATGTCTCAGCCAAAGAAGAATACATAAGTGGTCATCAAACAGCAACATAGGAATCCTTAATTATTTTGCATCTCTTCAGCCATGTTCTTATGTTCTATTGACAGGTTTTTATACCCTTGAGCCAGTTCCGCATATTTATTCGAGAGATTAGTATAGTATTTAGCAAGCCCGATGAGAGGTTTATCCCTATTCGTATATGAATCAGCTATAGAAGCATAAAAACGTGTTTTCTCCTCATCTTCCTGAGCCTGTTTATCATAGTAGTCTGCGACCTTTAAGTGGTCTTGAGGGGTAGTAGCCGTTATTATGAGCTTATTGATCTCATATTGCTCAGAATTCATACCAGATACATCCCTAATGAATGAGAAAAGCAGAAGCGGTGCTGTCAAAGTAATAATTAACAGTAATAATTTCTTCATCTCTATTACCTCCTTTGATTTATAACCCTCATTAGTTTACTTCAGTGTTAATAATTTTGATAGTCATAAATTAAGTTTAATCCTATTTTTCTTTGGTCTGTAAACTCCGTCCCTTCCAGATTGCATATATAACAGGGATTATAAGAAGTGTAAGTATAGTTGATGTCACAAGACCGCCAATCATTGGTGCCGCAATTCGCTTCATCACATCTGCACCAGTGCCATGACTCCATAGGAGCGGAAGCAGTCCCAGAATCATTGTCATCACGGTCATCATTTTGGGTCTTACCCTCTGCACTGCTCCCTCATCTATCGCTAGAGCCAAATCGTTCCAGTTGCTCATCTTCCCTTCTTTTACTCTCTTTTTATATGCATTGTCAAGATAGATTATCATAACAACCCCTGTTTGGGCGGCAAGGCCGGCAACAGCTATAATGCCTACCCAGACTGCTATACTCATGTTGTAACCTAGAAAATGCATTAGCCAAACACTGCCAACCAGCGCAAATGGAACGGAAAGAATAACGATTAGAGTCTCTATAACACTTCCAAAGTTAAGATAGAGCAGAACAAAGATGATAAGAAGTGTGATAGGGATCACTAGTTTTAATTTCTCTCGAACCCTTAGAAGAAACTCGTATTGACCGCTCCATGAGATATAATAGCCCTGCGGAAGGTTTACTTTCTCCTTAACTGCCTTCTTGGCCTCCTCAACATAGCCTCCGATGTCGCTTTCTCTCGTATCTATGAAGACATAAGCAGCTTTAGTTCCGTCCTCATTTCTAATCTCAGATGGACCTGTTAGTGTCTTAATGTTCGCAAGCTGTTCAAGTGGAATCTGTGCCCCCATGGGTGTAGGGACTAGTGCCCTCTTGAGTTTTTCGACATCATCACGAAGTTCCCTTGCGTATCTAACATTTACCTGATATCTCTCAGGTCCCTCCACGGTCTGTGTTACGGTATTCCCTCCTATCGCTGTTTCAATTATATCCTCGACATCTCCCACAGTAAGCCCATACCGGGCTACCTCTTCTCGCCGGATGTTGAAATCAAGATAATATCCGCCTGTTACCCTTTCTGCGTAAACACTTATCGTACCTGGAACATCTCTTAAAGCAGCCTCAATTTGCTCTCCTATTTCCTCTATTACTCTAAGGTCCTTTCCATAGATTTTTATCCCTACTGGAGTTCGAATGCCGGTTGTAAGCATATCGGTCCTATTTCTTATGGGCATAGTCCATATGTTTGTAACACCCGGGAACTTAAGCATACTATTCATCTCTGCGGTCAGCTCATCCCAAGACATCCTTTTATGGTCGGGCCAAATAGGTCGGAGGATTTTCTTAATAAATTCAGGCGCCCAGCTTGAATACCACCTTTTTTGCGGAATCTTCCTCCACTCGTCCTCCGGTTTAAGTGTTATTGTATTTTCAACCATGGAAAGAGGTGCTGGATCGGTCGGGGTTTCGGCTCTGCCAACCTTTCCAAAAACAGTTTCAACCTCGGGGAATTGTCTGATGATCTTATCCTGAATCTGAAGGAGCCTTCCAGCCTCAGTAATTGAGATTCCGGGAGGAGTTATAGGCATATACATTATGCTTCCCTCATTGAGAGGAGGCATAAACTCAGAACCCAACTTAAAAAATAATGGAATTGTAACTAGAAAGATAAAAAGAGCCACACCAATGGTTGTCTTCTTCCACCTCACAACCAATCTTACTAATGGCTCATAAACACGGATTAAAAATCGGTTTATAGGGTTTTTCTTCTCTGAAGCAATCTTCCCTCGAATAAGTATCGTTATAAGAGCAGGTGTAAGGGTTATAGAAAGTAGGGCTGCGAAAAACATTCCAAAAGTTTTAGTATAGGCAAGGGGTTTAAATAGCCTTCCCTCCTGAGCCTCCAATGTAAAAACGGGGATGAATGAAACCACTATGACAAGGAGCGCAAAGAATATAGGTTTTCCTACCTCCTTTGAGGCATCTATCATTATCTTTAATCTATCCCCTATTCCTCCCTCTTCCTGCCAGTGCTCAAGTCTCTTATGCACATTCTCAACAAGCACAATCGCAGCATCAACCATGGCACCTATCGCAATGGCAATCCCACCGAGTGACATTATATTAGACGTCAGTTTCATGTAGTACATAGGAATGAATGAAAAAAGAATTGCAAAAGGCAGAGTGAAGATAATTACCAGAGCCGACCTGAAATGAAAAAGAAAGAGTATACAAACAAGGCTTACGATTATGCTTTCTTCAATTAGGGTTCGCTTTAGAGTATCTATTGCTCTTAGAATTAGATTTGATCTATCATATGTAACGACTAATTTTACCCCCTCAGGAAATGCTGGTTCTACCTCCTTCAGTTTCTCCTTTACCCTCTTTATAACGTTTAGAGCATTCTCTCCGTATCTCATAACAACAACCCCGCCTAAAACCTCACCTTTTCCGTCAAGCTCTGCAATTCCTCGCCTAATATCAGGGCCCAAGCTAACATCGGCTATGTCTTTTATGAATACTGGTGTTCCTGTTCCTCTTCCGTCCATCGCAACAACTATATTTTCTATATCACCGACTGATTTTATATACCCTCTTCCCCTTACCGCATATTCCCTCCCGGTAGCCTCTACTACCCTACCTCCAACATCGTTGTTACTCATTCTTATAGATTGAATAATCTTAGTAAGCGGTATGTTATAAGCAAGAAGTTTATTTGGGTCTATGTTTACCTGGTACTGCTTTTGAAACCCGCCAATGCTTTCGACCTCCGCAACTCCAGGGACGCTTCTTAGCCAGTATCTTAAGTACCAATCGTTAAAAGAGCGTAGTTCTGCTAAATTATGTCTTCCCGTTTCGTCCACAAGGGCATATTGAAAGACCCATCCAACACCCGTTGCATCGGGTCCAATTACAGGAGTGACTCCTTCGGGGAGCCTTCCACGAATTCCGCTCATATACTCAAGCACACGTGTTCTTGCCCAGTATATATTGGTTCCATCCTCAAATAGAACATAAACAAATGAAAAGCCGAACATTGACGTTCCTCTTACAGAAGTCACTTTAGGCGCTGAGAGTAGGGTCGTAACTATAGGATAGGTAATCTGGTCTTCTACTAAATCTGGGCTTCTTCCGGGCCAGTCGGTAAAGACTATTACTTGAACATCTGAGAGGTCTGGTATTGCATCTAGCGGCACACGCTTTAGCGCCCAGATACCCCAGACCGTGAGGAAGCCTACTATAATGAAAACGATAAATCTTTTCCGCGAGAAGTATTCGATTGTTTTTTCTACCATTGTTTTTTTACCTCGTGAATTGTGGTTTGTGGATCGTGATTAGTGGTTCGATACACGATTCACGAACCACGAGCCACGATTATTTAACATTCAAATCAAAACTCTCATTCACAGGCGCTTTCCCTGGCATAAGCACCCCAACCCCTAGAGTCCAGCTCCCGCTCATAGGGATATTTAACTCCCCGGTATACACTCCATTTCCAGCATTATCCGCATCAGCGGCGCTCCTCATCTCAGCCATCCCGGGCATAGCAGGCATAAGTATTGTAAATTTGACCTTTGCATCTGTAATCGATTTGCCTTCTGGGTCGGTGACCTTAAACCTGAAATTAGTTTTCCCCGACTCCGGGGGATCAGGATCCGTTGAGAAAGAAATGTTGATATCTCTTATGCCTTTTACCTCGCCGCCTCCACCAACGGTAATCGTCTCTTCCGTCCCCCCGCTTAATGATTGAAACGCCGCCTTAAGACGGCTTTCAGAATCTACGAAAAACGTGGCATTTCTTACAACCTGTTCCCCTTCTCGCAGTCCATCCATTACTTCATAATACCCCTCCGCCTTTTTTCCCACCTTAACTTCCCTGGGCTCAAAGTATCCATCTCCAGAGGCGATGAATACAACCCTTCTCTCACCTGTATCAATTACAGAGTCCTCGGCTACAGAGATTATCTCACCCAAGTCGCTTTGTAGTGTTACATTTGTATACATTCCAGGTTTGAGTTTGTTGTTTGGATTGGGAACTTCAAATCTCACTTTTGCAGTTCGGGTACTTGTATCGAGCATAGGGTAGATATACATCACTTTTCCATTAAACGTCTCACCGGGATAGTAGGAAAGTTCAAGTGTTGCTTCCTCTCCCTCTTTAACTAATGGAAGTTCATATTCGTAGATGTCCGCAATAACCCATACGGTTGAAAGGTCTGCCATTACTAGCACATCCTCGTGCTCTGCTACATGCATTCCTGGGAAGAACATCCTTTCAGTGATGTAACCGTTCATATGGGAGTGGATAGTCATATATGTAAGCGGCTTTCCGGTTCTTTCAATTGTTTTAAGCTCACTCTCAGAAATATCCCAAAGGCGAAATCTCCTCCGTGTAGCTTCAAGTAGAGAATTCGCTCCGGAGGATACTTCGGGATATGAACTCTTATCGAGTGTATCTCTTGCCTTGAGAGCAATAAGATACTCCTCCTGACTTGAAACCAATTCGGGGCTGTATATCGTAAAAAGTGGATCACCTTGCTTTACATACGATCCCTCATACACAAACATATCCTTTATCCACCCGCTAAACTTGACATGCACATGAGCTATCTTTCTCTCATCCGCTTCAACAATACCCACGGTTCTAATGTTTTTTACCAGTTTTCTAAGCGTAACCTCTTCAGTTTTTACCCCTATTAGCTGCTGCTTCTCCGGGCTTATTTCAATTCCTACAAACTCTGTGGTTTGACCCGGCTTGTCCTGAGCGGAGTCGAAGGGCTCAGTGCCTGATTGGCTTCGAGTCTCTTCCATTCCGGTTCCGCTTTCATGCTGCATCCCATGCATTGCATGCGTTCCTTGAGAAGAGTCTTTGAGCGTGCTTTTTCCCTGGTTTTTCCCCTCTAACTCAGTTAAGACGTATGAGAAAGCAAGAATTAGAATAATCACGATTAAAACCGTGATGGCTCCCAGTTTGATTATCCTTTTTTTCGTCATGTCATCCCTCCCTGTAACCATTTAACCAGAAAGACACGAAGTTAGAAGTCAGGAGTTGGTAATCGTGGTTAGTGGCTCGTGGTTCGGTACACGAATCACGATACACGATTCACGGCAAAGTCTGGCTTCTGAATTCTGACTTCCTATACAATCCATTTTTCTCCTTGGTGCTTTAGTGGTTGAGAAGTTACTTTTCATTGCACTAATACCATTCCTATATTTTCCTCAATCCTTGCCAAAGCCTTTTGATATTCAGTAAGTTGAGTGTAATACGCAAGCTCGTAATTAAACAGCGTGACAAGATTGTTAAGGAGCGTAAGGAAATCAACGTTACCGACCTCATATCCGGCGATCGCAGACTCAAGTGAGAGAGTGGCTTGTGGGATTATCCCACTAGAGTAAAGGTCTAGCAGTTTCTCAGCCGTTTTAGCCGTAAGGTATTTATCCTTTACAGCAAATGATAGATTTAAACTTGTGCTCGTGTATTCTTCCTTAGCCTCTTCAAGTTGTGATACCGCTTCTTCGACACCGAATTTCTCCTTTCTCCAAAAGTAAAGTGGCACGATAAAGCCAACCCTTACCTGCCACATATCGGCAAATGGACCGTCGTTCGTAAACTCACCTCGATTAATCCATTCAAAATCTACTACGAAATCAGGGAAATACTCTTTTTTTGCTAGTTTTAAAGCCTCGTCATTTCTTTCAATGAGATTCTTTCCTGCCAGAAGGATTGGACTCTCACTTTCTGTAAGTTTATATAGATCATCTAAGGACAATTTTAGCTCTGATTTCTTTACTTCCTCTGGTTTGCCAATGGATGATTCGGGTGAACGGTTAAGAATACTTCTTATCCTGGCTTCTACCACCTCTTTCTTTTGGTTTAAAAGCGCAAGCCTTTCTATGAATCCTGAAAGTTCAACCTGAGCTTTAAGTACATCCTGCTGAATTCCCTCTCCAACGGCGTATTTGGCTTCGGCGATCTTTACGAATTTCTCAAGAAGTTCTTTATTCTTTGAAGTGATTTCTATAGATTTATTTGCCAGATACCAGTCGTAATAGGCATCTTTTAGGTCGGCTAAAACCCTTTTTACTATGGCTTCTGAGAATTTCCCTTGAGCCTCGGCTTCCTCTTTAGCAATCTTTCCTTTAAGAGAAAGCTTGCCGGGGAAAGGAACCTCTTGAGAAGCGGAAATTATTCCAAATTCTGTAAAGTCATCTTCTCCAAGTGTCAGACGGTCAAAGCTGACATTCATATAGCGAACCCCAATCGTAGGGTTTGGAAGGGTGCTTACCTGAGAGGGGCGTTTGGTTGACGCCTCCCATTTAGCCTTAGCCGCCTTTATCTCCGGGTTCTTCTCTAAGGCTTCTTTAACAAGCGAATTTAAGGCTACGGTCTCTTCGGCAAAACCACTAGCCTCAATTAAGCTAATAGTAAGGATTAATGCCAGAAGAAGCTTCATCTTTACACCTCCTTATTGAATTCCACTCAAGGGCTTTCACAAAACCGACAACCCCTGCTGAGAATAAATGTCATGGGCTTAGTCACCAGGTAGTAGAGATTTTCTCCTTACTTACTACCTGGGGATATCCTTCGTTACTGCTTTTACATGTCCTGAGCCATCTTCATATGCTCCATTGCCATAGTCTTATAGTCTTTCGCGACTTCCATATACCTCTTTGAGAGATCGGAGCAGTGTTTTGCAAGTCCAGTAAAAGGCTTACCCCTATTCTTGTATGAATCGGCTAACGAAGCATGTAACCTCGCCTGTGCCTCCGCTTTTGTGGCTTCCTTTTCATAGTACTCTGCAATCTTCATATGATCCTCAGGGGTTTTAGCAGTCTCTATTAGCTTGTCAATCCCGTCTTCTTGGGAAGCGCTTCCAGGAACCACCCCTGCGAAGGAGAAAAGCATAATGGGTAACGCCAAAGCTATAATTAGATGTAGCATCTTTTTCATCTTTGATACCTCCCTTGTTTTTATAAACAAATTATTAGCTTCAATCATTGTATTCACCTCTTTTTCGATGATTAATAGAAACTAATCCTTTTTAGCTATTTATTGAGATAACTAGATACCACCCTGACAGGTAAGAGAATAATTAGACAAAATTATTCTTCCGGGTTATATCACCTGAGCAGAGGTAGCGCTATAGATGGGAATTATAGTAAGAGGGATGATTTTACCAAGAATAAATCAGGTGAATGATGTTCCTTTATGTTAAGAGATAAGGTAAAACTAGGAACACTATTAATCTCCATGATTGGAAAAATCACGGCTACCGAATCTAAAATAATTTCTTTTATATTTAGGTCAAAATTGGTAGGAGCGCTTATAAGTGCTTCCTGGCACATATGTATATTATGGTTTACTTTATCAGAGCTTTTATAAGAATTTGTAGAATCCGGATTGGCTTTCTTTTGAGTTCCGTGACAGCCTGTATTTGTTACCCCCATAGCATTATATGAGTAAGAGATGCCTCCGCATATCCCCGAGTAGCAAAGAAATGTAGCCAGAACCAGCAAAAGGTTTATACATTTCATGTTATTTATATAATTAATATAGCTTCATAAATACAAAAAGTAAACATTATAATAAAAAGCCTTATTTCAGGGAAATCTGGCAACTCCAGAGATTCTAAGTAACCTATCCATAGAAAAAGTGTAATACCCTTTTTGCAAAAGGCGTCAATTTATTCGCATAGTATAAGCTGATTATCCTTTTATTAACCCTGCTTGCGGTTGGGTAAGGATATACCTTTCCGAATATATTCTTTAGCTTAAGCCCGCTTGAGTTCGCAAGTATAAGCTCCTGACATAGCTCCCCGGCGTTCTCAGCAACCATCGAGCCACCTAGTATCCTGTCCTTAGAAATGAAAAGCATAAGCTTTCCATCCTGAGCCTCGTCAACAATAGCTCGGTCGTCCTCATCGAAGTCAAAGATGATTTTTTCATATGAGATTTCACGCTTCTTAAGTTGCTCCTCATTCAATCCAAACGTAGCGATCTCTGGAGAGGTATATGTCACCCATGCCATATGGTCGTTGTTGAGCTTTTTCTTAAATGGCGAGAAGAAGTTGTTGATTATCACACCGGCGTGAACCTCGGCGGCGTGAGTGAACTGGTAAGAGCCGGCTACATCACCTGAAACAAAAACACGCTTGTTTGTTGTACGTAGGTACTCATCCACCTTAAGCCTTTTTCCTGTTTCGTCTAACTCTATACCTGCTTTATCTAGTGAGAGACCGTCGAGGTGAAATTCCCTGCCTATGCTAACCAGCATGGTGTCAAAGTTAATACTCGTCTCCTTCTTGTCATTTGTGGCAATTATTGCCTGATTCGGTGATGGAAATTCCTTAATACTAGCGTTGAAGATAAAATTTATCCCCTCTTCTTCCATACGACGTCTTAGCACCTCAGCTATCTCAGGACTCTCCTTTGGTAGAAATTTTGAGTCTGCTTCTACGACAGTGACCTCCGAGCCAAGGTGCCTAAATGCCTGACCTAGCTCAATACCTATAGGTCCACCCCCGACAACAAGTAAGTGCTCAGGAAGCTTATCCAGGTCGAATATAGTTTCATTTGTTTCATATTTGACATTTTCGATCCCAGGAGCATTAAGCTTTCTTGGATGAGAGCCGGTTGCAAGGATTATTTTCTTGCCGCGATACGTCCCGTTTCCCACTGAAACCGAATCAGGACCTGAAAACCGGGCTTCCCCGAGCATCACGTCCATCCCAATCTTCCGGAAATGCTCGGCATTTTCATGAACCCTTATGACCTCCTGTTTCTCCCTCACATACCCTAACACCCTATTTATGTCCGCTCTGCCATTAATCGTCAGGCCAAACCTGCTTGCCTCACTCGCATCTTTTAGAAGACGGGCAACATGTATCAAAGCCTTGCTTGGGACACAACCAGTGTTGAGGCAGTCGCCGCCAATACGCCTGTCGCTTTTGTCAATAAGAAGAACCTTGAAACCGGCGCGGTTCATAAACCCAGCTATGTTAAGCCCTCCACTCCCCGCCCCGATTACAATGATATCGTATTCCTTCATATTGAATTACCTCACACAACCGTTTTTAAAAAGACGTAAGAAAATAAAGACCCATTATCTCAAAAAGGCAATCTCGATCATGAATTTAATTCAATATTGTCTATCTCCTTGTACATTAAAACGTTAGACGAAATTATACCCAGTATGGTTTCACAATTTTTCTACCTACTCATAAGAAATATCAGAACATAAAGGTTATCTAGGTCCTAGATAAGTTTTTAATTAATTCAACTTTAATGTTCTCTAAATTATCTAAAATCAGGTCAGCAAATTGAAACCCTTCTTGATTAAGTCTCTTATCTGGAACCGCGATGCAAACCATACCAGCACTTTTTGCGGACTTTACGCCGTTAATAGAGTCCTCAATCACGACACATTCACTCGGTTCAATCCTCCGACCCTGCTCAGGACAGGCCCCTAATTTATTGGCAGTGTAGAGGTATATATCGGGAGCCGGTTTCCCAAGCTCAACAGATTCTCCCGACACAACCACAGAGAAAAATCCATGAAGTGAAAACATATCTAAGACAAAATTTATAACTCTAATGGGAGAGCTTGAAGCTAGAGCCAAAAGGAAACCGCTTTCTTTAAGTTCTTTAAGAATGGTTAATAAACCAGGTACAAGTTGTAATTCTGCTTCAAAAATGCTAAGCAATATCCCGATTCTCTCAGCCAATAGTCCTTCTATCGTTTCAGGAAGTTTAAAGGTTTCTTTTAAGAGCCTCCCCGAGTCTCGTTGATTTAGCCCTACTATTTTATCCCTATAAATGGGATCATAATCTAAACCCCTTCTCGCAAGGAGTATTCTTTCCGCCTTTTCCCAGAGTGGCTCACTGTCTATTATAACCCCATCCATATCGAAGATAACGGCTCGGATCATAACTAGATTCAGTCCTTCATAGAAATTCTAAACATTCCTGTCTAACCGTTAGCTGTCATCTATGCGAGTATTCTGTAGGGGCTGAACACTGTTCAGCCCATCATCTCTATCTTTATAGAAACAAGCAATCTCTCATTTTCAGTAGCGGCGACCTCTCCTTCAGTAAAAAGGAAAAGGAGACGTAACCCTTTTATTTACACTATCTTATAGAAGAAGGTAATTAAAAACAAGCCCCGCTTAACAAAGGAGAATTTAATATTTTGATTATTGGTGTAAAATTATTATTATACTTTTATTCTAGTCGCTTACGACAATGAAAATTATAAGTGTACTTACAAAGTTATCCATACTAGTAGCATTACTGCTTCTCCTTGGTCTTCTTGGATATGCAGTTTTTGGAAATAAAGTATTCATAAAATCTTCCCCAGTCGTTGGGCGGGAAGCAAGCGATTTTACACTTGAGCTTTTTAACGGTGAAAGAATCAGACTTTCTGACTTAAGGGGGAAGGTAGTGCTTTTGAATTTCTGGGCATCCTGGTGTATTCCGTGCAGGGATGAAGCGCCTGTTCTCGAATCCTCTTGGAGAAAATACAGGAATATGCCAGTCGCCTTCATCGGGGTAAACGTATGGGATGATAAAGATAGCGCACTGGTGTATCTCGGACAGTTCGGGGGAGGATACGATAACGGGGTTGACCCAAAGGGTGAAATAGCCATTGAATATGGAGTGGGAGGCGTGCCGGAAACATTCTTTATTGACCAATATGGTAAAATAGTAGATAAATATACAGGCCCTCTCACAGAGGAAATAATTGAGTACTTTTTAGGAAAAGCGCTTTCTCAACAAAATGGGCAACCCAGGAGTGAAAACTGATTTAAAAATGCTTAAAAAAAGAGTTGTTTACATAACCGCTTTAGCATCATTTATACTTGGGGTGCTTACTTTGAAACCTCTAGCAGATAGCATTGATGACAAGGTTCGAGAGATATCATACCTTCTCATGTGTCCTGTGTGTCAAGGGCAGACGGTAGCGGAGTCAAACTCAGAACTGGCGACTCAAATGCGGACGATAGTAAGAAAGAAACTAGAGGAGGGAAAATCAAAAGAGGAGATAATAGCTTACTTTGTAGCGAGATATGGAGAGACCATCCTTGGTGCTCCACCAGCGCGGGGTGCGAACTGGCTTCTATGGGCTCTCCCCGCTCTTGCGTTAGTATTTGGCGGAGCAGGAGTAGCTTTATTTCTTCGTAAATCAAAATCGGAGAAAAGTAAAGAAGAAAATAGAAAAATATCTCATGAACCGCAGGTTCAAGCCGAATCAAAGTACCTTGAAAAGTTAAATCAGGAGTTAAAAAAGTTCGAATCTTAGACAGGTAGAATTTCAAACACTGAATTTAACAATTTCTTCCGATTTCCCTGAATAAGTAAGCCTTTTAGAATATTCTATATTTGCTGTTGACAAAAAAGATGCAGGGTAGTAGGCTTAGGACAAAATTTACTGATTTTGGAATAAAACAATAAAGGAGGATTATATGGAAGAGATTTTAAATAAAATATTATCAGATTTGGAGAGCGTTAAGGCAGAGTTAAAAAGCATAAGCTCTACTGCCCGTAGTAATGCGGAATTAATTAAGCGGAACGGGGAGCTTATCAATCGAAATTATAAACACCCCCTTAAGAACCAGGGCATTATCAGGCAGAATCAAGCGCTTATCAATCGGAACAAAATGCTAATCGAGAAAAACGGAAAGATTCTAAAACAGGTTTTAACCCGCATCCAGCGAATCGAAGCAAAAGCAGGAACCCAGTCCCGTAAGGCAAAGAAAAAATAAGCCTTTGCTTATTTCCAGAAATAACTTTACTGAACCTGCTCCTGACTTTTTCTCTTCTTTATATACCAAGGAACAAGGATCGAGATAACAACGACCAGGAAAAATGCGATCAGAATTGCAAGACCGCCTTTCGTGATCGAGCCGCCAAAATATGAATACACTGCGACTGCAGGAATAATACCCGTCATAGTGGCAAGAAAATGACTCCAGAAAGGGATTCTTAAAACACCCGAGGCATAGCTAACGAGATCGAATGGAGGACCGACAGGTGATGTTCTAATTATTAGCAGTGTCTTAAATCCACTATTTCTTAACTTCTCATTTAGCTTATCAAATTTTCCCTTAGATATCTTCTCGACAAAATCCTTACCAAGCGCCCTTGCTATGAGAAAGCAAATACTAGCGTTCAGCGTTGCTCCGATAACAGTCAAAACAGTTCCCCAAATAGGACCAAATGTAAACCCACCTGCGAATGTATAGAGAGTAGGTGGTATCGGAATAAAGGGTCTTATAGAAAAAGTGTAAATAGCAAGGTATATAAGTGCTCCTTTTATCATTCCGAAGCTGAGAAGATATTCCCTGATCTTTGAAGGGGTCAAATTTTTAAATTCTATTCCCGAAGCTCTGACTAAAAAAAACACTGCAACTAAAATTACAACTAACCCAAGTATCTGTATCATCTTCTTCTTATTCTTACTTACACTTATCAGACTGCTAATCACGTACATTTAGTTAACCTCCACAGTTTCAACCTAGGAATGTAAATAGCCAAGCAAGATCCCAGGGTGATTTTTGTATACTAACCATATGAAACGGTTTACCGGCCTCGATAATTTCAGAAGATATATGCATTTCAATCCTACTAAGTGCATCATTTTGGAGCCTAGATGAACTCAGAAATTATACTTACTTAACTGGCGTTGAAATAGCACCAATTTGCTGTAACAAACCTAGCAAATCCCAATTGACCCACACCTCTGCAATCTTTCCAGACTCAATGCGGTATATTACTATGCCAGTCCAAGTTACTTGCTTATTCGTAGATTCGACACCCCAAATCTTTCCCCTATGAGTAGCAATAGATTTATAGCGAATAACCACTTTATCTCCCTCGGCTATTTGGTCCTGAATGGTAGCATTATGGTCGGGGAATGCCTTTAGGAGCTCAGTTGCAAATTCTTTAAAAGTTTCTGTACCCTTAATTGGCTTTGCGCTGTCGGGACGATGGTGTTGTTGGTCAACGAATTTTTGTAAGTAAATTTCATCAACAACTGCTAAATTACCCTTATTCCATACTTCCTCAAAAGCACGCATAGCCAAAGCTTTGTTTTCATCCGTAGACATGGTAAAACCTCCTGAATGCTTAACTGTTAAGTTTAGTTTAGAACTTTATTCATAAATTAACTGAAATCCTACAAGGAGAAAACATAACCCAAAATCTATGTATGGTTAAAAATCTTGTTTATGATCAGCCAGCTACCGTTGACTTTTATTAAATTCAGAGAGTCGGTGAAGTTGTAACCGCACCAGTTGTCTGCCTGAACTTTTACGTTTGCAGTCGTTCCCTCAACATATACAGAAAGGATACACCCATCGATATCGGGTGCTGCTCCATACTTGTCAAGCCAGTCATATAGTAGCTTTATAGGCCCACCCAGAAGCTCACCTTCGAAGTGTCCAAATATTGTAGCATCGTCATGAAAAACCTTTCTCATGAGCCCCGAATCACCTTTACGGCCGGCTTCCAGATAATTCTCGGCAACCCTTATCACAGCCTTATGTTCCTCTCTTATGTTCATGGTTAATCTCCTCAATCGGGATTTCTATTTTAGACGTCGCCATTAATTTTTAGATTCATATAAATTTTTCCTTTTCTTGAATTATTTTCGAAAGCGCCCAACACATGCGCCCCGATCCTCCATTTTAACCTTTAGTCGTATAAGAAATTTTCTTAAAAGAGAAATCCCGCCGGATTTTGTTAGATTATTCCGTGTAAACACAACTCTATTATCTTTATTAGGTAATAGGCTCTGTGGAAAATAATAATAATCAAATTGAGATTTGACTTTTTAGGTGACCTCCACATGTTGTTTATTTTTCCTGCTTTATACCCATAAGTGCTGATATATTCAAGGAAAGGTAGGCTATATTTCAATTATTGCCATTCTCTTAATGCATTATTTAGGATAATATAACGAGTCGCATCTTCAGATGATTAGCTTAATCACTCCACTTTGATTAGTCGTATTTTAATTAATCTCAAAATTTATAACATATGCTCTTTTAGACGTTGGAATTTTCAAGAGAGATTCCTTTTTGGGAAAATACATTTAGAATTAACACATCGCATAAAAGAATTCTAAATAATAATTGCTTATAACGCTATGATCAGCATTGTTATACCAACATACAACGAATCCGGTACGATAAAAACCACACTCGATAAGCTTTACGAAATTGTTTCACCAGATGATGAGGTGATCGTGGTAGATGGGTTCAGTGAGGATAATACGAAGGAAATTGTAAGTAGCTTTCCAAATGTAAAACTTCATATATCTAAAAGAGGACGCGCTAAGCAGATGAATCTAGGGGCAGAAATGGCTAAAAATGAATATATCCTCTTCCTCCACGCCGACACATTAATAAGTGCAAACTGCTTAACCTTGATGAAAAGCCAAATCATTTCAAACGGAATTAGATGGGGCTGGTTTCCTATAAAGCTAAACTCCCCTAAATTCATATTTAGGATTTTGGAAACAGGATCAAATATAAGAACAAGGTTCACAGGCTCCCCTCTCGGCGATCAAGGAATCTTTATTAGAATAGACCTATTTAACAAAGTTGGTGGATATCCGGAGATACCGATCATGGAGGATATAGAGTTTATAACGAAGATTAAAGCCATATCAAAAGGAGTGGAGATCAAATCACCGGTAAAAACCAGCGTTCGCCGCTTTGAAAAGTCTGGAATTATTAAGACATTTGTAACTATGTGGGTTTTAAGAATACTTTACTACTTAGGGACTTCCCCCAAAACACTCGCAAGCTATTACGACCATATTAGGTGATATTTATCTATAAGGTATAAATGAGATGAGGTTTCTACAAATGGCGGCGCTAGTTATAGCTTTTATTTCTCTTGCTATTTCTTTAAACACCGTGAGAAAGTTAAACGAAGTTAGAAAGAGCTTTGAAGAATCGCAAAGCGAGCTTGCAAATGTAAAAACCAAATTCAGAACCATTCTAATAGCCAGATGGCCTAGGTACTACGATGTAATTGGCAAGCTCCTTTTAAAACCCGGAGGAAAAAGGGTTATAATAGATCACGAAGAAATACCCGGAGTGATGCGAGCCATGATTATGAGCTACGAGGTAGAGAACCCAAAGCAGGTTCAAACATTAAAGCCCGGTGACAAGGTTAAGTTTAAACTTAAGGAAACACAGGATAAGCTCTCAATCATAGAAATAGAAAAAGCCCAACCGTTCCTAAGGGATTTGAAGCGGCATGCTAGATTCCATAACCGAGTGGTTTAGGTCGTGTTTGGTTACGCAAACAGAAACCGACAAAGCGCACGCGCTGAATTTGGCGACTGCGGCATTGCTGGTCGAAATCAGTAAAGCGGATAATCGTGTGTCGGACAGCGAACTGACGACTATCATTGAAGCGATGCGAAAGCGCTTTGGGCTTGACGAATTGGAGGCCCAAGCACTAGTGCAGCTAGCCCATCGTGCTTCTGATGACGCCGTCTCTTTAACGGATTTCACCCATTTACTCAACCAAAACCTTACCCAGGAGGACCGGGTGAGCATCGTGCAGTCGCTGTGGCAGGTCGCGAATGCGGACACCGATATCGATCAGCACGAAGAGTATTACGTACGCAAGATTGCTGATCTTCTGTACGTCTCACACAGTGATTTCATTCGGACCAAATTGCGCGTGGTTGAGGACAAAGCGAACTGATTGCATGTACGACGGGATCGGTCACTGATACCCCTGGATCTAAATCATTTAGGAGGAACTTCGATTATGTTAGGTGGTGTGTTTCTAATCATTGCAGGAATCTTAATTGTGATATATCCGCCGCTGTTATCAATAATAGTCGCCATGTTGCTCATCGCCATGGGGTCGATAATCGTGGCGATCGGTTACCACAATCGCAAGCTGCGGCGCCATTATGACAATCCAGTCATAGAGCTTTTTTTTCGGTTCTAGTGTAGTGTCTCATAAATAACTTGACAATACTCTCCGACGGAAGCTATGCTTTCTACATGAGAACTGCGCCAGCTATCGTTCTTACTCCCGGAGA
>JAKEHC010000060.1 GCA_022615255.1 Candidatus Dadabacteria bacterium
AATTTATCTATAAACCTAAAATTCTAAAAAGCGGATATATATATAAGCCGGATTTTAGAATTTTAGAAAATGAGGGTTCTGAAATAGGATTGATCATGACAGGGGATTTATCAAAGAGGGTAGGAATCATATAAATGGGATAGAGAACTTCTGGGGGTATGCCAAGACGAGGTTAAAGAGGTATTATGGGATAAGCAGGAGGTATTATTATTTATACTTAAAAGAGATGGAGTTCAAGTTTAACGACAGGAATAGGGATCTGAGGCGTATTATCAGGGAGATTCTCAAATAAAGTTAATCGTGTTCTAGACAAGCTCCTTATTCTTTATTCATTTAACAAAACTTTACCAGTTAAAAGCTACCAAAATCGAGGCTGTTGACATATAAGGGTGATTTTTTAATGATTGACGAAAGATGACATCAAGAGTCATGTTTGTTGACAAATCATCACGACTATAGTATAAAAAAGCTATGAATAAAATGAAACTCGAAGATAAAAGAAAAGAATCATTTTTAAAAGGTAATGAAAACGGATGTAAAAGCCGTTCTCGTAGCTTTTCTTTATTCCTTTCCGTTATAGGCTGTCTCCTTTTACTGGGTTGTTCTGCGATGAAGGAAAACATGCTGGGAGAGCCTGCTAAGCCGCCTGTGACCGTTCCCCAGATTATTTTGATGAGCAGGGAGGGCGTTTCCCCGGATGTAATCATTGCGAAAATGCAGGAGTCGGGGACTGTCTACCGGCTTAAAGCCGATCAACTGGCACAACTCAAGGAAGAGGGTGTTTCCGATGCTGTGATTGATTATATGCAACAGACCTACCTTAATGCGGTTCGCAGTGATCAAAGTCTTGAGGATTGGGATAACTGGACCCTTGCAGGCGATGGGTTCTGGTATGGCGGACCATGGTGGTGGTGGTAAACCTGTCCTTATTCAATGCACTCCATGTCTAAATAAAAACCCTTCAAGCCAAAGGAACATATCAGGGTTCTTCCTTGTTGAATATATTTCAAACTTAGATGAGGCACAGAAAGCATAAGATAAAGCGCCAGCACGGCATGATAAAAGGGCTAAAAGAATTCTTAGAAGCTAATATCTCTACACTTGACTTCGTGGATGGGATCATTCCCGGTGAGATAAAAGTGGGAAGCGCTACCGGCGAGAACCTAATTGTGAGGTATAAGTACAGCACCGTAAGCGGTGCTAAGCTTATTGCGAGAAGCGGCTCGTCTATTCAGGAGGTGTTTGTTGTAACTAGGTTTCCAGAAAGACTTAAGGAAGTAATCGAAGAGTATGCATAAATACTTAATTAGTAAGTCCTTGCCAAGCTATAATCTAGGGAAAGCATGACAGATGGAGCAGAATGGAACTCATTACTCAATTTTCACCCAAACCTTAAAACCCCTTTTCCCAACAGCCTGCTTATTCCCTCAATAAACTCGTCCTGGAGATCAACGCCCCAGTCTCCTAGCTCCATTACAACCTCTCCAGAATCTCTCTCTAAGTGAAGATGAACAATGGATTTGCCGGGATGGGTTTCCAATATCTTTTTTAACCTTAGGAGGTTTTCTCTAGTTCCGTTCTCTTTTGCAATATTAATATGAATCGTTGAGCCATCTCTCATCTCGTTTATAGAGTATATACCATTTGCCCTGAGTCTTACCCTTTCTTCCAAGGGCTCTACAGTTCCTTTAACTATTATGGGTAGCGCTTTCTCCTCTAATATTGGTAGTGATTTCCTTAGGAGATCATTAAAAATCACCACCTCCACTGAGCCCTTCATATCCTCAAGAACTAGGGTTCCAAAAATGCTTGAGCCGTTTTTAGTGTGTTTTACGTTTAAAGAACGAACTACACCCGCTATTAACACATCACGCCTTTCCCTGATTTCAGTCAGTAGTTCGGTATCCGTGTTTGTGTACCTTTTTATCTCACTCAGGTATTTCGCAATAGGATGGTTAGTAACAAAAAACCCAAGTACATCCATCTCCGCCTTCAGTCTTTCATTTTCATTCCACTCTACAACATCTGGAAGATCGGGTGGCGAAATAGAATCATTCAAGGTAAAGAGGGCATTTTGTCTTTCTGGTGAGCCTTTCTGTTTGGCTGATGCATACATTAGAAGACTCTCAAGGACTCCTATGAGCTGTGTTCTGGTGGCTCCAAGGGAATCAAAAGCCCCACTCTTAATCAGGCTCTCAAAGGTTCGTCTGTTTATCCTTTTTGAATCTACCCTTTCGCAGAAATCAAATACGGATTTAAATCCCCCCCCTTCCTCCCTTGCCTTCATAATCGCCTCCACCGCTCCGTCACCTATGTTCTTTATGGCAGAAAAACCAAACCTGATTTTACCATCTATTGCTGTAAATCCAGCCATACTTTCATTCACATCCGGAGGGAGCACCTCTATTGCCATATCTTTGCATTCCGCTATGCTTGCTATTACTTTATCCGCGTTGCCAGCTTCTTGAGAAAGAAGCGCCGCCATAAATTCTGCTGGATAGTGAGCCTTGAGGTATGCAGTTTGATAGGTTATAAGTGCATATGCCGCGCTGTGACTTTTATTAAACGAATACTCGGCAAATTTTTCCATGGCGTCGAATATCTCTTCTGCCTTCTTTTTGCTAATCCCCTTTTTCTTTGCTCCATCAAGAAACCTCTCCCGCTGTGCCTTCATCTCTTCCGGTTTTTTCTTTCCCATAGCGCGCCTGAGAAGGTCTGCTTCTCCTAGGCTATAGTCAGCAAGCACGCTTGCTGTCTTCATAATCTGCTCTTGGTAAACAAAAAGGCCGTAGGTGTCCTCTAGAATTTCCTTAAGCGCGGGCAGCGGATATTCAATCTTTCTCTGGCCATGTTTTCGTTTTATAAACTCATCCACCATCCCGCTATCGAGCGGACCAGGACGATAAAGAGCAAGCACAGCAATTATATCCTCAAGGCTCGAAGGTTGAAGCCCCTTGAGAAGATCTTTCATCCCAGAGGATTCAATCTGAAACACCCCCCTAGTACGACCACTAGACAGTAGCTTGTATACATCTGGGTCATTAAGCGGGATCCTTTTTAAATCAAACTCTAAATCCTCATCTTTTGATGAGGCTTCTCTAAGAGACTCCTGCATGTTAGGTCGGGATTTAGAAGACTGGCTCTCGCGAATAAATTTTAAAGCCTTGTCCATAACCGTGAGTGTCTTTAAACCAAGAAAATCAAATTTTACAAACCCTAGGTCCTCTATAGAGTTCATATCAAATTGAGTTACTATTTCATCTTTTGACCCTTTATACAAAGGTATATTATCAGCAAGCGGCTCGTTTGAAATCACTATTCCTGCCGCGTGGGTAGAGGAGTGCCTCACCATATTCTCTAAGGGCCTGGCTATCTCTATCAGCTCCCTCAAATTCGGCGATTTCTCTATTAGTTGCTTTAGCTGAGGGATTTGTGTCAATGATTCGTCTATACTAAACACCTTTCCCCTGAATGTTGGTATAAGTTTTGTAACCCGGTCAACATCCGCGTATGGTATTCCAAGCACCCTTCCTACATCTTTCACTACTGCCTTTGCAGACATCGTCCCGAATGTTCCTATCTGCGCAACCTTATCCGCTCCGTATTTATCCGTGACGTATTTTATTACCTCGTCTCTTCTCTCTGCGCAGAAGTCAACATCAATGTCTGGCATGCTAATACGCTCAGGGTTTAAAAACCTTTCAAAAAGAAGATTGTACTGTATAGGGTCAAGTTCTGTAATCCCCAGCGAGTATGCAACAAGGCTTCCAGCCGCGCTGCCCCTTCCCGGTCCCACAGGGATTCCTCTGTCCTTAGCAAAGTTTATGAAATCTGAGACAACTAAAAAATATCCGGAAAAACCCATACGCTTAACTGTTTCGATCTCGTTCTCTAGCCTTTCTCTATATAGATCTGCCTTTTCACCTGAGATCCCATTTTCCTTTATCCTTTCTTCAAGCCTCTCCCGCGCAAGAATAGACATATGCTCATCCAACGCCTTTCCATCCTGAAGCTCGAAAACCGGTAGTTTGTAGCCGTTTGTTTTAAATTCAAAATTGCATCTTTCAGAAATCTCAAGCGTACGCTCTATTTCCTCCGGAAAGTCCTTAAGGCACCCCATCATCTCTCTATGGGATTTAAGGAAATATTCATCCCCCTTGAATTTAAACCGCTTTTCCTCCATTACGGTTGTTCCTGTCTGAATACATAGGAGAATATCGTGCGGCTTTGAGTCCTCACGTTTTAAATAATGACAGTCATTTGTTGCTACAACCTTAATACCAAGCCTATTTCCAATATCCTTGATCTTTTTATTTACAGATTCCTGCTCCGGTAGTCTATTTGCCTGAATCTCGAGATAGTATCTATCACCAAACATCTCCTTATATCTTGCCGCTGTTCGCAAGGCGCCTTGTGCGTCGTTGCCAAGAAGATATTTGCAAAATTCACCGTTTAGACAGCCGGAGAGCACTATAATACCCTCACGATGAGTATTTAAGAGTTCATAGTCTATTCTAGGTCTTCTATAGAACCCCTCAAAGTAGGCTTTTGTAAGCATCTTGGAGAGGTTCTTATAACCCTCCTGATTCATAGAAAGAAGAATTAGATGATGGTTTTTATCCTCTGGGGATTTGTCATGTCTTGATGAGGGGGCGATATAAACCTCACATCCGATTATAGGCTTTATTCCTGCTTTCTTAGCTTCTTTATAAAAATCTACAGCGCCAAAAATGTTTCCATGATCAGTAAGTGCGACGGCTGTCATGCCGTATTCCTTTGCCTTGAGAAAAAGTTCATCAAACTTTATTGCGCCGTCAAGGAGTGAATACTGGGAATGGAGATGAAGGTGAACAAAATCTTTTTCCATCTTAGTCGTATTATATAGCAGAAATTTTCTACACACTCAAGGCTTTTGTGCAAGATATGTGGAATTCATTGAACTTAGGCACAATAAGTTGGTTTTTTTAGATAGATATAAAAACTTCTGCTGGCGGGATTAACGTTACAGAGGGCTTTAGCCCTACACCTCCTATCTTATTTGAGCGATCTAAAGACCGCCAGTAACATTATCACCTTACAAAAAGGTTTTTATATATTATAGGGTTTTCCTTGCTCTAATTAAGTGAGAGTGCTATAGTTGAGGTAGAATAATATAGATAAGCTATGAGGTTCCTATTTAAAGAAGAGTATGCTACCCAGCTAGCTCCTATAATAATAATTCCTCTTATTGCCTTTGCCATGGCAATAGGAATGATATCGTTTGTTAACGCTATAGGGTGGGTGGGAAAGCCGTTTCCAGGCTTTTTTTATTATAAGAATCTCGTCGTGTCATTCTACCAAAGAAGCACATGGATGGGGTGGGATAAGGGTCCAAGGGCATATGACCTAATCAAAGAGGTAGACGGGGTTAAGGTTAAAACCGCAAATGAATTTAGAGACGCCTTTAGTTCCGATAAATATAAAAAATCTATAACATATAGAGTATATAGAGACGGAAAAACCCATAGCTTTATTCTTGATGTCAAGAGATTTTCGATAGGTGATTTTTTCTTTGCCTTTCTGCTGCCTTTCCTGTTGGGGATGTTTTTTCTACTAGCAGGCGGACTCGTTTACTTCGCTAAATCAAATAAGGCAACGCTCGTAAACTTCTTTATGTGCCTTCTTATTGCGCTTTCATACATGACGATGTTTGATTCAAACACAGCATACAAATTCTCTCAGTTCTGGCTCATATACCCCTTATTTGGCGCGATCTCGGCTCATCTTTTTCTTTTATTTCCTGAAGAGAGAGATCTTGTAAAGAGAAACCGTTGGATAAGATACCTTCCTTATATCCCCGCTCTTCTACTTATACTTCTCAGATACCTTAACGAGAATAATCCCTCGCTTTCCATCCTTTTTTCAAAGCTTTCTCTCCTATACATGGGAGGCATATTTGTGCTTGATTTAAGCCTTTTGATTGTGACTTACGCTAACACCAAAGAAGGTGTTATAAAACAGAGGGCAAAAATAGTTGCCTTCGGTCTTGTGATTGCGTCACTAATCCCCGTGACATGGAGCGCCCTTAATGCCCTCTGGCGACCAATCGTAGGGTTCGATTATGCCATGGGGATCGCGATAGTATTCCCTGCGCTCGTAGGCTATGCAGCGACAAAAAGAAGGTTCTTTGACATAGACCTTGTAATAAAAAAGAGCGTAAGCTACGGGGCTCTAAGCGGGGCGCTCGTGATTCTTTATTTAATCATCGTCACAATTATAAGCCTACTTACGCAAACCCTTTTTCGACTCGACCGCTCTCCTATAGAACCAGTTATATCAACGCTTGTTATAGTCGTGGCATTTGACCCTATAAGGAGGCATATCCAGCGCTTGATTGACAGGTTTTTCTATAGAGACCAGTACAATCTTCAACAGGGTTTTTTAGAGCTAGGCCGTGAAATAGGAGGAGAGGCTTTTGACATTGATGAGGTCGGAGAGCTTTTAGTGAAAAGATTCCGAGAGCTCCTAAGACTCAACTCGGCATACCTATTCCTAAAAGAGGGTGTAGAAAGATTTACGCTTAAATATGGGAAACCAGAACCAAATGATTTAATCTCGATAAAGCTAAAGTCTGGTAAAACAGCGAGCCTGTTAAAAGGTCGCACGGTGGAGGTTGAGGAGACTATTTCAGACCTCGGAATTAACCCTGCTGAATCGGAGAAACTTAAATCACTTGGAGTGAGATTCCTAATACCGATTCATACAAAGAGTGGTGTTCTAGGGATTATCGCCCTAGGTGACAAGCTATCTAATCTACCCCTTTCAAAGGATGAAATAAGGCTACTTGAAATAGTTGCCCATCAGACTGCTATAAGCATTGAGAACCTATGGCTCTATGAAGAAAAATCCAGAGATGAAAGACTTGCAACACTCGGACAGGTCGCGAGCATGATAATTCATGAGATAAAGAACCCCCTTGGTATTATTCGAGTATCCTCAGGCACACTCAGAAAGAAATTTGAGAAGTCAGACGACAGAGAAGGAGAGGAGCTAGCTACATTTATAGAGGAAGAGGTGCTCAGGATGGATTCAACAGTCAGGAAATTCCTCTCATATGTAAGGCCTCATGAGCCGAGTGTTGAATGGGTCAACATTAACGAGGTAATTAGAAAGGCTTTAAAAGCGCTTTCCCCTGAGCTCGAATCCCTTAAAATCGAGACGCGACTCCAATCTAACCTTGATGAGATAGAGGCTGATGCCGACCAGCTTTATCAAACGATTTTAAACCTTATCCTGAACGCTAAGGACGCAACACCATTAGGTGGGAGATTGATTATTAAGACAAATGAAAGGGACGGAATGTGTGATGTAGCCATTGCAGACACTGGCAAAGGTATTGAAAAGGGTGTTCTAGAGAGTATATTTAAACCATTCTATTCGGGGAAAAAGGGTGGTATCGGTCTAGGGCTTACTATAGCCCACCAGATAGTTGAGAACCACGGGGGGAAGATCAGGGTTAAAAGTACCAAAGGAAGAGGTACTGTATTTCTCATAACCCTTCCCAAGCGAAAGAAGGAGGCTAAGGAAAGATGGAAGAAGTCGTTTCTCTTTTGAAAGATGTGCTTTCAACGCATACCGAGCTTTTAGTAATCGGTGGTGGTGTAGTAGTACTTCTTACAGGAATCCTTGTCTTCCTTAGGATAAATATAGGAAAGGATATGCGGGAAGTTGTTAAATCTAGTCATGCCCCGGTTTTTGAGAGTGTATCTTTAGAATCAAGGGATAAACTAGATGATGAAATAATTGCAGAGGAGACCATAGAGGCTGAGGATGTAATAAGTAACGAGCTGATTGGAGAGGATATAGAATTTGAAGAATCTCAGGAAATTATAGAAGAGAGAGAGATGTCTGGGGAGAGCTATATAACAAGACCAGATGAATCTGGCGTCGATGAAAACGATAAGGAAGATGAAACCGAGGAAACAGAGGAAGGCCTTTTTTCAAGGCTTCGTGCAGGACTCTCCAGAACCCAAGCCGGCCTTCTTGGAAAGCTTGACGAGGTTCTTAGGATAAGAAGGGAGATTGATGATAATCTTTGGGACGACTTTGAGGAAACATTAGTCACTGCTGATCTAGGCGTAGGAACAACTATGAAGCTAAGGCAAGAGATTGAGAATAAGCTTACAAAGAAGGCACTTCGTGACCCTATGCTCATCAAGGGTGCTCTAAGGGAAGAAATACTGCGTGTATTAAAAGATGTAGAAGCCAATCCGCCTGCGCTGAATGTAAAACCGTTTGTAATAATGGTCGCCGGTGTAAACGGGGTCGGGAAAACAACCTCGATAGGAAAGCTCGCTTATAAATTCAGAAAAGATCAGAAGAATGTAATGGTTGCTGCGGCAGACACGTTCAGAGCAGCGGCCGTTGAACAACTTGAGATCTGGGCAAACCGTGTTGGAAGCGACTTTTTAAAAGGACAAAGTGGTGTCGATCCATCTGCTGTAGCCTTTGATGCAGTAAGGGCAGCCAAGGCACGTGGTTCTGATATCTTAATAATTGACACTGCTGGAAGGCTTCATACTAAGACCAATCTAATGGACGAACTTAAAAAGATAAAGAGGGTTATAGGGCGTGAGCTTGAAGGCGCCCCGCACGAGACGCTCCTTGTACTCGATGCTACAACAGGCCAGAATGCGATTCAGCAGGCAAAGATGTTTAAAGAAGCGGTAGAGGTTACAGGAATAGTACTAACGAAGCTCGATGGTACCGCCAAGGGTGGGGTGATAGTAGCAATTGTAGACGAGTTAAAAATCCCGGTTAAATTCATAGGAATAGGCGAGAGGTTAGGAGACTTAAGGGAATTTAAAGCAGAGGAGTTTGTAGAAGCGTTATTCCTTACTGGGAAAGAAACCCTACATTAACGTCAATCGTGTATAGTGGTTCGTGACTCGTGGTTCGGGTTTCGATTCACGATGCACGATACGCGATGCACGAATCAGATGCCAACTAATACTGACTCAAAATATATGTCCATTGCACTCAGACTCGCAAGACAAGGAGAGGGTATGACAAGCCCTAACCCACTTGTCGGTGCTGTCGTAGTGAAAAAAGGAAAAATCCTCGGTAAGGGATACCACAAAAAAGCAGGTTTACCTCATGCGGAGATTGAGGCATTTCTAGACGCAGAAAACAAAGGTTATAACATTAAAGGCTCTACCCTTTATATCACACTTGAGCCATGCTGTCATATAGGAAAAAGAATGCCACCATGCGTAGATACTATCCTTCAGAAAAGAGTGTCAAAGGTAGTTGTAGGAACTTTGGACCCTAACCCAAAGGTAAATGGAAAGGGGGCTAAAATTCTAAGAGAAAAGGGGGTAGAGGTAAATGTTGGCGTCCTAGAAGGGAAGTGCAGGGAAATTAACGAGCCATTTTTTAAATACATAACTACTGGAATTCCTTTCATAATTTTAAAGCTTACATCAACGCTGGATGGGAAAATAGCTACATTCACAGGCAATTCAAAATGGATTGGGAGCGAGCTTCAAAGAATATATGCGCACAAATTAAGGAATAAGGTTGATGCAATTCTCATTGGAATCGAAACAGTGCTTCGTGACAACCCGGAGCTCACGGTAAGGCTTGGTAAGGGATCCTTGCATCAACCTACCCCAATAGTATTGGATACCAAATTAAGAATTCCAGTTGAATCTAATATCCTCAAAAGAAATCCAATCATAGCTACATCCCCTTATGCTCCAACAAGTAAGGTAAAGGATTTGGAGAAATTAGGCGCATCGGTTTTAACCATAGACCTTGACAAAAAGGGAAGGATTAACATCCTCAAGCTGGTAAAAAAAATCGGCGAGATGGAGATTATGAGCATTCTCATAGAAGGGGGTAGTAATGTTGCAGCATCTTTTCTAACAAAGGGCATGGTAGATAAGATCGTCTTTTTTTACGCACCCAGAATAATTGGTGGCGAGGGCGTCAGCATGATCGGAGAGCTGGGCATTAGAGAGGTGAAGGACGCACTAACACTGACTGAGGTAAAGGTAAAGAAATTTGGCAGTGAGTTTATAGTTGAAGGACACCCGAGGACAGGATATTAAGCGAGCATTTTGGTTGAGAGTAAGCAGAAACATAAGTTACACTTTAAGCAGGAGAAGCAATCGTGGTCCGACAGAGCCCGATTCGACTCTCCATATGGATTGCATTATTTCTATAGCCCTATTATTTAATGTAGAGTAGAATACTGCCCTACCCCCAGCTAAACTGAATGGCAACAGGCTAGTTCACGAGCTTTGCTCGTAACTGAACATGGCTAGACTTATCTCAGCGAGATACCGCCCTTACAGATTTTTGGGTGATCCTGTTCGCAACTAGAAGCAGCTCCTACGAGGGCATTCAAACAACTTAACTAGCTGAGGGCTTCAGTCCACCACATATTTTAACCCTACATAAATGGAATCTTATATCTGTGTAACAGCTTAGCATGATAGGATCACAGCCATAGCAAAGACACGCCATAGGGTTATCTCTACAAAGCGGGGGGGGTCTCTACATAATCAAATCGTATATTACCACTTCCATAAGCTAGTATCACTAGGGTAAATGCTTTTCCCTAATGATATGATAATATAAGTTTAAAAATGGAACGTAAGTACAGGATAAAAGTAGGGCTTTTTGGCGGATCTTTTAACCCAATACACCTTGGGCATCTACGTGCAGCCGAAGAGATAAGAGAGATTCTTTCGCTCGAAAAGATATACTTTATTCCTGCATCTCAACCTCCGCTTAAAGATTTATCAAATGTAGCCCCCTCTGCCGATCGCTTAAAAATGGTTAAGCTAGCCATCAAGGGGAATCCATTTTTTCGAGTAAGCGACGTCGAGCTTAAACGTGGGGGGACTTCATATACTATTGATACCCTTAAGTTTTTTTCCTCTAAATTCCCTAATTATAAGCTATATTTTATTCTTGGATCTGAGTTATTTTCTGAGATAGATAGCTGGAAAGAATACAAAATCCTCTTTGAATTCTCTAATTTTGCCGTTATTACGAGGCCAGGGTTTTCTAAAAACCTTCTTTCCCCCCTACCCCTTGCACTTGAAGATGATTTTAGATATTATCAAAATGAAGATAACTTGACAACATATCAACACAAGTCTTCAAAGACGCTGGCTCTTGTGCAAATCGATGGGATACAAGTATCCTCAACCCGGATAAGGGATTTAATAAATATGAACAGGTCTATCAAATACCTGGTAACAAAGGAGGTAGAGCAGTATATAAGAGATAATAAACTCTACTTAAAGGAGGAATCTCGATAAAGTCTAAGGATAAAGCTATAGCGCTTGCTAGCACTGCATGGGAAAAGAAGGCACAGGGTACAGTAGTTATCGATATGAAGACACTGACCGATTTCACAGACTACTTCCTTATCTGCAGTGCCGATTCGGATAGAGGAGTTAGAACAATCGTTGATAACATTGAAAAAAAACTTAAAGAGCTAGGAGAAAAGGTAATCGGGGTTGAAGGGTATTCAGAGGGTAGATGGGTACTAATTGACGCCGTAGATGTTGTGGTCCACGTCCTCCACGAACCTGCTAGAATGCTTTACGATATTGAAGGGCTCTGGATTGATGCCCCCCGTATTAAGCTCCCGTTTGAAGATGGATTTCCAAAGAAGACCAAAAAGGCTCCAGAAGAATACGGTTAAACCCCTAGGAGGATGTAGTTATGGCTCAGAGAATTAAGATTGGCGATCAAGCCCAGGATTTTAATCTACCAGGGGTAGATGGAAAGAACTATTCACTAGCTGATTTCAAGGATAAAAAGGTATTAATTGTTATGTTTACATGCAACCACTGCCCATATGTACAGGCTTATGAAGATAGATTCATCGCACTCCAGAACGAGTTTAGGGAAAAAGGAGTGACCTTTATCGGTATAAATCCGAATGACGATCAGAACTACCCAGAGGATAGCTTTGAAAACATGATAAAAAGAGCGAAGGAAAAGGGATATAACTTTCCTTACCTAAGGGATAAGTCACAAAAGGCAGCACATACATATGGAGCAACACATACACCACATATCTTCGTGTTTGACGAGGAAAGAAGGCTTCGTTATACAGGTAAGATAGACGATAACTGGAGGGAGCCCGATAAGGTTAAAGAACGTTACCTCAGGGATGCAATTCTCAATCTTCTTCAAAAAACAGAAATAAAGAATCCGGAGACATATGCAATCGGCTGTACTATAAAATGGGCAAGGTAAACATCGGATAAATGCAATTCCAATAAATATTACATAATGACTGTAAGTTACAGCACACTGTTCATGGAAAAGCGCTTCTATAAGTTGTTTAAATGTCCCGATTAAATCTCATCTGCTAAAACAACTTAAATTCTTATTGAGAAGACGTTCGTGCCGCTCAGTTTACACTCAGCGAAGCACTCTTATTTTTTCTCATCTCAGGATTTTAAAACGAGTTAGCTCTGGGTCAAGAGCCTTGATCGTGATTCAATCCCACCCACCGGCAGGTGTCTGTCGTTAGCTTATTCAAAGGCAGCCTTTGAGCACATGATACATTAGAATCCTTAAAGCAAGCCCATGCCAAGGTGATCATTAGATAGAATGATGATAAAACCTTATAGGACTCCTCTTGCTCTGTAGTATAGCAGACCTAATCAGAACATGGTAAATTAGATCCTAATGCCACAAATTTCTATTCCTGATGAAGACACCATAGCTGCTATGGCGACCCCACCGGGTGA